>CAXRGK010000165.1:0-2534 GCA_964230145.1 Burkholderiaceae bacterium
GGGTCTGCACGAAGCCCTGACCAGCGAGCGCACCCGCCAGGGTGGCCTGCTGCAGGAGCTGCCGCACCCTGTGGCGGGCAGCACCCATGTGTTTGCACCGCCCTACAGGCTCGACGGCGAGCGTCTGCCGATCCGCAACGCACCGCCCACCCTGGGTGAAGGCACGCGCGAGGTGCTGCAGAAACTGCTGCAGATGTCCGAGCAGGAGCTGCAGGCCTTGCAGGCCAAGGGTGTGCTGACGCTGCCCGCATCGAACGAACATTGACCTTTTTTTCAGGAAGCACGTCCATGAACATTATTCAATTCACCCGCCGCGCCCTGCTGGGCGCCTTGTTGCCGTTGGTGGCGACCGCGGCCCTGGCCGACACCTGGCCGAGCCGCCCCATCAAGCTCATCGTGCCTTTCCCCGCTGGGGGGCCGACCGACACCGCCTCGCGGATCCTCGGCCAGAAACTGGCCGAGCGGCTCAAGCAGCCCGTGGTGGTGGAAAACAAGGCCGGTGCCTCCGGCTCGATCGCCGCCAGGCAGGTCATGGACAGCCCGGCCGATGGCTACACCCTGATGATGCTGGCCACGCCCACGCTGCTGGCACCCCACATGTACAAGAAAGCCGGCTACGACACGGTGAAAAACTTCACGCCCGTGGCCACGGTCTATGACCTGCCGATCGTCGTGGTGGTCAACCCCAGCCTGATGCCCACCGTGACCGATGTGCAGCGGCTGATCACCTACGCCAAGGCGCAGCCCGGTCAGCTCAACTACACCAGCTCCGGCCCGGGCAGTTTCGGCCACCTGAGCATGGAGCTGCTCAAGGAGCTGGGCCAGTTCGACATGCGCCATGTGCCCTACAAGGGCGGCGTGCCGGCCATCACCGACACCATCGGTGGCCAGGTCCCCGTGATGTACGCCGACCTGGTGGCGGCCTTGCCCCACATCCAGTCGGGCAAGCTGCGTGCGATCGCTGTGGGCTCGCCGCAGCGCGTGGCCATGCTGCCGCAGGTCAAGACCATTGCCGAACAGGGCTTCAAGGGCTTTGACGCCGTGTCCTGGGGCGGCCTGCTGGCCCCCTTGGGCACACCCAAAGATGTGGTCGCCCGCATCGACAAGGAAGTCGGCGAGATCCTGGCCGACAAATCGGTTCAGGAGAAATTGCTGACCGCTGGCGCGATTGCCAACTACCAGAGTGCCGACCGCATGGCCGCACGCCTGAAGAACGATTACGACAAATGGGGTCGCGTGATCCGCGACAAAGCCATTGGTGTGGACTGACACAGGAGCATCGAGATGAACATTTTCCGGACTTCGCTTTTCAACCGCCGCGCTGTGCTGGCGGCCGCCTTGACCTTGGGCGCGGTGAGCAGCTGGGCGCAGGCCTACCCGAGTCGGCCCATCAAGCTGATCGTGCCTTACGCCGCTGGCGGTGCGACCGACATCACGGCCCGCACCCTGGGCGAGAAGCTCGCCACGCGCCTGGGGCAGCCCGTGCTGGTGGACAACCGCGGTGGCGCCGGTGGCGTCACCGGTACCGATCAGGCCTTCAAGTCGCCAGCCGATGGCTACACCTTCCTGGTCTCGCTGGGCACGACCATGCTCATCAACCAGTACCTCTACGAGAAGCTGCCCTACAACCCGCAAAAGGACCAGGCCCTGATCACGCAGATCGCGCTGGCCCCGGTGGTGCTCCTGGTCAACCCGCAGCTGCCGGTCAACACGGCGCCTGAATTGCTGCAGTACATCGAGCGAAACAAGGGCAAGCTGGCCTATGGCTCCTGGGGCATGGGTTCGTACGCCCACCTGGCGGGCGCCTGGCTGTCGGACAACCTCAAAGCCGACATGAACCACGCGGCCTACAAGGGCGAGGCCCCCATGCTGCAGGACCTGGTGGGCGGCCAGATCCAGCTGACCTTTGCCAGCCTGCAATCGGCACGTCCCTACATCGACTCCGGTCGCCTGAAGGTGCTGGCGGTCACCGGCGCGCAGCGCATGCCCGCGTTGCCCAAGGTGCCCACCATGACCGAGCAGGGCATCAAGGACGAGGTGTTTCGCGTGACCGGCTGGGTGGGCATGAGCGCGCCTGCCAAAACGCCGGCCGACGTGGTGGCCCGCGTGGCCACCGAGGTGCGCGCCATCATCGGGCAGCCCGATGTACGCGAGCGCATCCAGCAAATGGGCTTCATTCCGGTGGGCAGCACGCCCGAGGAATTCGCTCTCCAATTCAAGAAGGACGCCCCGGTCTGGGAACGTCTGGTCAAACTCTCTGGCGCCAAGCTCGACTGAGCGGCCCCTCCACACAAAGGTGCAAACATGAAGATTCTGGTTCCCGTCAAACGGGTGGTGGACTACAACGTCAAGGTGCGCGTCAAGAGCGACAACAGCGGGGTGGACATTGCCAACGTCAAGATGAGCATGAACCCCTTTGACGAGATCGCGGTCGAAGAGGCCGTGCGCCTGAAGGAAAAGGGCGTGGCCACCGAAGTGATCGCCGTCTCCTGCGGCGTGGCCCAGTGCCAGGAAACCCTGCGCACCGCCATGGC
>CAXRGK010000166.1:0-10926 GCA_964230145.1 Burkholderiaceae bacterium
CGGTGCGCCTGTTCTGCGCGTGTGCGACCGCGGGCCGGGGGTTCCGCCCGAATACCGGGATCGGATCTTTGAGCCTTTCTTC
This sequence comes from Burkholderiaceae bacterium, assembly GCA_964230145.1. Classification (GTDB taxonomy): domain Bacteria; phylum Pseudomonadota; class Gammaproteobacteria; order Burkholderiales; family Burkholderiaceae_C; genus Limnohabitans_A. The sequence goes on from CAXRGK010000166.1 coordinate 83, forward strand.
CGCTTGCCAGGGGCCAGCGAGCGATCTGGCGGCGTGGGCCTGGGCCTTGCGCTGGTCAAATCGATTGCCGAGCGGCATGGCGGCGCGGTGAAATTTGAAGACAGGCCTGGTGGTGGCGCGTGTTTTATCGCCACTTGGCCGAATTTGGCTGCGTGACAGCTGGCCGTTACTTCTGGTATCGGCGCGTCAGCGCTGGATGGTGTCCTTGAGCCATTGGCGGTCGTATTTCAGAGCTGCCTGTCGGAAGAAGAATTCCAGTGCAATGAACAGGCTGTAAAGAAAGCCTGGGCCGCCTTCCAGAAATGCACGCTTGAAGAAATACAAGCGGATGAACATCCAGAAAGAGGACAGCAATCCGCGAATGACGCCGCCACGGCGATTTTTCTTGGCGCGTTTGGCTGCGCCAAGCATCGCGTATTGTGTGAGTTTCTTCAGGCTGTCATGGATGGTTTCGCGCGAGTAGTGCCACAGCGGGCTTTTGAACACGTGGCGCTCGGCTTGAGGATTGGTCAGGTTGGCATGCTCATGTACCACGCCGTCAAAACCAATCAACATGTCCCTGCGGAACAGTCTGGGCAAGCTCTTGCGAGAAACCACACGCCGCAGTGGCCGTCCGAAAGCGACTTCGAGCCAATAGGTTTCCCAGACGTCAGGGCGGTTTGACATCACTGCAGTCTGGATTTCTGCCTGCAACTCGGGCTGGATGAGTTCATCGGCATCCAGAAAGAAAATGTAATCGCCTGTGCAATATTGCAGTAAACGGTTGCGTTGCTCTGCGAAGCCTTGCCAATCCGCGTGGGTGTACACCTTGGCGCCCAGATGCTGCGCCAGGGCAACGGTCTTATCTTTGCTGCCGCTGTCCACCACGACGATTTCATCGGCGAAATGTGCGCTGCGGATGCAGGCCTCGATCCGCCTTTCCTCGTTCATGGTGAGGATGCCAATCGTCAAACGTGGGCGCGGGGAGATATTCATGGTTTCCATTGGATCAGTCCACACAAGCGCCCCCACATGCGGGTCACCAGTCTGGGGGATGGCAGCAACAGCCGCAAGGGCAAGGCCAGTAATGTCTCAAGCAGCAATCGGCTGCGTTGGGCTCTGGCCTGATCGATGCCTTGATGTTTGCTGGCGAAAATCAATTTGGACTGTGCATGGTGGTAGCCGCGCACGTATTCATGTCGCCAGGGGTGTTTGCCGCGCACAGAGCCGCGGGAGCGGTGTGTGGCATGAATCTGGGGGGCCAGCAGCAGGCTGCGCTGTTTCTGAAACAGGCGCAGGCAGAGGTCGTCGTCCTCGTAATAGAGGAAGAAGCGTTCATCAAACCAGTCGTCAGGGGTGAACAGGCTCATGCGCGCCAGGATGGCCGCGCCACAAATGAAGCCCACACAGCAGGTGCCCGTAGCTGCCGGCCCAGAAGACTTCCAGCGGTCAGCGGGCCAGCGGTAGTTCACTTCGGGTTTGCCATGGGCCTGCATCAGCTGAGGGGCCACCATTGCGGCCTCCGGGAACTGGTCAGCTACGGCCAGCAATGCCCGAACGCTCTGGGTGTCGAGCTCGCAATCCGGGTTGAGCATCAGTGCGAATGGGGTCTGTACCAGCGCAAGGGCTCGATTGTTGGCAGCCCCAAATCCGAGGTTGCGTCCCTGGGGTAACCACAGGGCCTGGGGCAGGTGCTCGGCGACAGCGTGGGCGGTGTCGTCTTCGCTGCCGTTGTCGACGATGCTGACATGCGGAAAGTCACGCAGCAGCTCGCCCAGCCGGGGCATACAGTGCGCACTGTTGAACGACACCACGATCACCGTGACGTCGTTCAGATCATGAGTGCCTGCTGCAGCGGCCAGTGCGGGGTTCGTCAAAGGCAGTGCCCGGGGGTGGCGAGGGGTCAGTGACCGTGAGCGACCACTTCGCCTGCTTTGAGCTTGTACACCGTGCCGCAGTACGGGCAGCGTGCTTCACCGGTCTTGGCCACGTCCAGATAAACCTTGGGGTGGGTGTTCCAGAGCTTCATGTCGGCCTTGGGGCTGGGGCAGAACACGCCGCCCTGGGGGTTCAGGTCTTTGGCCAGCAATTCAACAGTGGCGTTGCTCATGGTGGGTTCCTCAGACTTTGGTCAGCCAGTGGGCGTACTTGGGGTTGCGGCCATTGACGATGTCAAAGAACGCGTTCTGGATCTTCTCGGTGATCGGACCGCGGCTGCCGATGCCGATCTGCACGCGATCGAGCTCGCGGATCGGGGTCACTTCGGCGGCGGTGCCAGTGAAGAAGGCTTCATCGCAGATGTAGACCTCGTCGCGGGTGATGCGCTTTTGCACGATCTCCAGGCCCAGGTCTTTGGCGATGTGGAAAACGGTGTTGCGGGTGATGCCGTTCAAGGCGCCTGCCGACAGATCGGGGGTGTAGATCACGCCGTCCTTGATGACGAAGATGTTTTCGCCAGCACCCTCGGCCACGAAACCGGCAGTGTCCAGCAGCAGGGCTTCGTCATAGCCCTCATCGGTGGCTTCCATGTTGGCCAGGATGGAGTTGGTGTAGTTGCTCACGGCCTTGGCTTGCGTCATGGTGATGTTGACGTGGTGGCGCGTGTAGCTCGATGTCTTGACGCGGATGCCACGCTTGAGACCCTCTTCGCCCAGGTAGGCGCCCCAGGCCCAGGCAGCGACCATGGCGTGGATCGTGTTGCCCTTGGGCGAGACGCCCAGTTTCTTGTCGCCGATCCAGATCAGCGGGCGCAGGTAGCAGCTTTCGAGCTTGTTTTCGCGCACGACGGCTTTCTGGGCTTCGTTGAACTGTTCTTTGGTGAAGGGGATGTTCATGCGCAGGATCTTGGCGCTGTTGAACAGGCGATCGGTGTGCTCCTGCAGGCGGAAGATGGCGGTGCCGTTGACCGTGTTGTAGGCACGCACGCCCTCGAAAGCGCCGCAACCGTAGTGCAGCGTGTGGGTCAGCACATGGATCTTGGCGTCGCGCCAGTCCACCATCTGGCCGTCCATCCAGATCTTGCCGTCACGGTCGGACATCGAGGGGATCACTTGGGTCATGGAAATTCCTTCACTTGCCTGAGAAGTACTCCGCGCACGGGAGTAAAAAGGTCATTTTACGTCGGGAGCTGAGGGCTCCTGGGCTGGCCGGGTGAGTGTCCATTCCAGCAATTTGCCGCCCACGAAGGTGCATGACACGGTGGATTGGCCGGGGTCGGTCCAGAGGAAAATTTCGGGTTGTTCGTCTTTGGGGGTCTGCAGCGCGCCCAGCGATCTGGTCATGGCGATCACATGCATGAGCGTCATGCCCTTTTTGAGCTTGGCGTTGAGCATCACCGCGCTGGCCACATGGCCCACGGGGCGGTTGGCGGCTTTTTTCAGGATGGTCATCAGCCGCGTGAAATGCAGCAGGATCCACATGATGACGCCGCCGGCCGCCAGCGCGATGCCGGCCCAGCCAAACTGGCGCCAGGCGCCGATGGTGAGGACGACGATGGCCAAAGGTGCAAGGATCTTGTTGAAATTCATGGATGGCATGTTTGTAACGAAATGTCTCTGATAATCCGGACATGGCAAGCCTAGACAAGCTCCTGACCCTGGTCATCAACCTGGACCGCTCACCCCACCGCCTGGCCCGGATTGCCCAGCAACTCGAGGATATCAGTTGGCCATGGGAGCGATTGTCAGCGGCCGAGGGCAAAAACCTGCCCATGGACGATGCAGGTCTGGTGGATGTGGCCTCCTTCAAGCGCAAACACGGCAAGATGCCATTGCCTGGCGAGGTGGGTTGCTATCTGTCCCACGTCTGGGCGATGCGCCGGTTCCTGCAGACCGATCGGCAGTACCTGCTGATTCTGGAGGACGACTTGAGGTTGGGGCCTGACATGCCACAGGTGGTCAATGCCTTGATGGAGCGTTCCGAGCAGTGGGATGTGGTCATGCTGTCAGGTGTGCGCAGCGGCAGGCCTTTGCATGTGTCGCAACTTCTGGGGCGCTACACCTTGGCTGTACCGCTGTCACGCTATGCGGGCTCCAGCTGTTACCTGGTCAGCAGGCATGCGGCCGAGGTGTACCTGCGCGATCTCCTGCCCATGAGCCTGCCTTACGACCATGAGTACGACCGTGCCTGGGCCCGGGGGCTGAAAATCCGCATTGTCACCCCGGCTCCTTGCCTGCACAGTTTCGAGGACGGCTCGGATCTGCATCCAGCAGGTGTGGTGCGCAAAAATTTCCACTGGACCCAGCGACTGGGGACCTATTGGTGGCGCCTCAAAACCGATGTGCGCCGTATCGTCCATGGCCTGGGGCAATGGATGAGATACCGGCTCTGACTCTGGCCTGTCAGTCCAGCCCTCGCACCACCTGCATCGCCTCTTCGATGCGCTCCACGCCATGAATGGTCAGGCCTTCGTAGGCCTTGTCGCTTTTCTTGGGCACATTGGCCTTGGGCACCACCGCCACCGTAAAGCCCAGTTTGGCGGCTTCTTTCAGGCGCTCTTGCCCGCGAGGGGCTGGACGCACTTCACCTGCGAGCCCCACCTCGCCAAAGGCGATGAAGCCCTTGGGCAGCGGCTTGCCGCGCAAGCTGCTGGTAATCGCCAGCATGACCGACAGGTCGGCCGCTGGTTCGCGGATGTGCACGCCGCCCACAGCGTTGACGAACACGTCCTGGTCCATGCAGGCCACGCCCGCGTGGCGGTGCAGAACGGCCAGCAGCATGGCCAGGCGGTCGCGTTCCAGACCCACCGACAGGCGACGCGGGCTGGGGCCACCGGAATCCACCAGGGCCTGGATCTCCACCAGCATGGGCCGCGTGCCTTCCAGCGTGACCATCACGCAGCTGCCGGGCACCGGCTCGCTGTGCTGGCTCAGAAAAATGGCGCTCGGGTTGGTCACGCCCTTGAGGCCTTTTTCGGTCATGGCAAACACGCCGATCTCGTTGACGGCGCCAAAGCGGTTCTTGATGGCGCGAATCAGACGGAAGCTCGAATGGGTGTCGCCTTCAAAGTAGAGGACCGTGTCCACCATGTGTTCGAGCACGCGCGGGCCGGCCAGCGCGCCTTCCTTGGTCACGTGCCCCACCAGCACGATGGCGGTGCCGCTGGCTTTGGCTGCGCGCGTGAGGTGCGCCGCGCACTCGCGCACCTGTGCCACCGAGCCAGGTGCGCTCGTGAGCTGGTCCGAATACACCGTCTGGATCGAGTCGATGATCGCCACCCGGGGTGAGCGCGCCTGCAGTGTGGCCAGGATTTTTTCGAGCTGTATTTCGGCCAGCACCGGCACCTGAGAACCGGCCAGCCCCAGCCGACGCGAGCGCAGCGCAACCTGGGCGCCACTTTCTTCGCCGGTCACGTAGAGCGTTTCCAGACCGGCACGCTCCAGCGCGTCCACCGCCTGCAGCAGCAGGGTCGATTTGCCGATGCCCGGGTCGCCACCGATCAGCACCACGCCGCCTTCCACAATGCCGCCGCCCAGCACCCGGTCGAGTTCTTCCTGGCCGGTGGGGTGGCGCTGCACGTCGGTGGCTTCGATCTGCGACAGCGGCATGACTTCTGAGGCTGGGGCCAGGCCTTGCGCCAGTGCACTGCCAAAGCGGTTTTTGCCACTGGCCAGTTCGGCCACGGACTCCACCAGGCTGTTCCAGGCGCCGCAGCTGGGGCATTTGCCCAGCCAGCGTGGCGTGGTGCCGCCGCATTCGTTGCAGGTGTAGAGGGTCTTGTCCTTGGCCATAGGCCGATTGTGCCCGCTCATTCTTGTAGGAGCGCGTCCCTGCGCGCGAGTGGTTTGTATCTGCAAGGCGCTTACACTTGCACCATGGAACTCAAAATCGTCGTCTATTCCAAGTCGGCCTGCCCGCAATGCGAGTCGGCCAAGATGCTGCTCAAGACTCGTTCGCTCGCTTTTGAGGAAATCAAGATCGACGACGAAGCCGAGCGCATGGCGTTCTACGAAAAATGCGGCCCCTCGGTGCGACAGATGCCGCAGATTTTCATCAACGACCAGCGCGTGGGCGGTCTGTCGGGTCTGCAGGCGGCGCTGACTCAGCTCGGCCGCTGACTTCTTTCCGTTCGGCCTGAGCCTGTCGAAGGCCCTCTGCCAAGGCGGCTGTGCTTCGACAGGCTCAGCACGAACGGATATCAAAGCGCAGCCTGAGCGGGGGCATCAGTCAAAGCCTCGCGCCAGCGCGGCGGTGACCTCGGTGGCCGGCAGGGTCTGGCAGCTGCTGGCGTTCTGCCCAGACCACAGGGGGGTGCAGTCGGTGCGCCCCAGCGCTTCAAAGTGCGCCCGCAACGGCGAGACAGCGGCGGTTGCCAGCGGGAAGGCCGGAGCGGCCGGATGCAATGGCCCCAATTCCCGCATCAAACGGTTGACGATGCCCCGTGCTGGACGGCCGCTGAACAGCGTGGTCAGCTCGGTATGGCGCGCCGCTTCGCTCATGAGGGCGGCACGGTGCAAGCGGGTGGTGGTGGCTTCCGGGCAGCACAGATAGGCTGTGCCCACTTGCACGCCTGCAGCGCCCAGCGCCATGGCGGCACGCACGCCGGCCGCATCGGCAATGCCGCCTGCAGCAATCACCGGTATTTGTACTGCCTGGACCACTTGGGGCAGCAGCGCAAAAGTGCCCAGCTGCGTGCCCAGTTCGGTACCGAGAAACATGCCGCGGTGACCACCGGCTTCCAGCCCTTGTGCAATCACGGCATCCACGCCATGCGCTTGCAGCCAGAGCGCTTCTTCCACCGTGGTGGCCGAAGACAACACCTTGCTGCCCCAGCTTTTCACGCGGGCCAGCAGGTCCGGTGCAGGCAGGCCAAAGTGGAAGCTGACCACCGGCGGGGCAAACGGCTCCACCACATCGGCCACCGCATGCGAAAACGGCACCCGCCCCGCGCCGGCCGGCACGCTGGCCGGATCGATGCCTGCCTCGTCATAAAACGGACGCAAGGCTTCGCGCCAGCGTGTTTCGGCTGTGGCATCGGGCTCTGGCGCTGTGTGACAGAAGAAATTGACATTCCAGGGGCCCGTGGCCTGTTCCCGGAGCACCTGCAATTCGGCTTTCAGGGCATCGGGCGAGAGCATGGCGGCGGGCAGGCTGCCCACACCACCGGCCGTACACACCGCGAGCGCCAGGGCTGAGCCTTGTGCGCCCGCCATGGGAGCCTGCAGCAAAGGCAAGCGCGAAGGGATGAGGTCGGTCAGTGCGGTGTGTGCAGGCATGAAGAGAGCTTATACCGTTCCTGCTGAGCCTGTCCAAGCACATCGTGGGGCGGCGCTTCGACAGGCTCAGCACGAACGGGGGGGGCCAGCTCAGCACGAACGGGGGTTCCAGCTCAGCACGAACGGAGGGCTTAACTGACCAGGGCCTCGAAGGGCAGGCTTTGTTTGACCAGGATGACCGTACACGGCGCTTCCATGGCCACCTTGATCGGCACGGTGGCCATGAAGCGTTGCATCTGAAGCCCGTGGGTGGCAGCACCCATGATGATCATGTTGACGTTGTTGCTCTCGGCGTATTTGAGCAGGGCCTCGGCCACGTCGCTGCCTTCGAGCACATGGTAGGACGCCTGGTGGTTGCTCAGATCCAGCGGCTCGGTCCACTGTTTCATGCGGGTGATGTGCTGGCGACGCAGGGCGGTTTCGCTGCGTTCGCTGTCGGTGCTGCTGGCCTCGCCGGGGGAGATCACGGTCACGCAGGCCAGCCGGGCACCAGGACGAATGCCGAGTGAACGACCCACTGCCTCGCGCAGGGAGTACAGCGTGGCATCGGTCACGTCGTAGTGGGGCAGTGCGACCATCACGATGGGCACCTCTTCGATACGGCGCGAGGGCAGTGGCGAAGGCTGGTAGTGTTTGCCTGCGGCCTTGAGCCAGCGTCTGAAATGGGTCCAGAAACCGGTGCCCTGGGTCTGCCTGCCGCGCGCCGTGATGGTGATCTGGTCCGGGTTGGCCAGGTCGAAAGCCAGCAGCGAGGCCGAGCCATAGCGGTGCTCGGCTTCCGGCTCCAGGCATCGCAGGATGACCTCCTGCAGCCATTCGGGCAGGTCGGGGCGGCGTTTGCGCGGCGGCACCGGGTCCATCCACAGGCGCTGGCGCATGCCGCTTTGGGTGGCGGGTTCGCCAAACGGGGTTTCGCGCGTGGCCAACTGGTAGAGCATCACCCCGATGGCGAACACATCGCTGCGCGGGTCGCCGCGCACACCTACCACCTGCTCGGGCGCAATCCAGATGGGTGAGCCCACCGCCTTGCGGAATTCCTCGGCCAGCAGGTCGGGGTAGTGGGCGTGGCATGAGAGGCCGAAGTCCAGAAAGACGGCCGAACCGTCGGGCCGGATCAGCACATTGGCGGGCTTGATGTCGAGGTGGCAGACGTTCTGCTTGTGCAGGCTGTGCGCGGCTTTGGCCACGGCGGCGCCCAGGCGGGCGATCTCTTCAGGCTCCAGTGGTGCTTCGCGCTCGAGCCAGTGCTCCAGCGTCTGGCCTTCGATGTACTCCATCACCAGATACGGCAGCCGACTCAGATCGCCCGCGGCCACGAAGCGCGGCACATGCGTTCCGGTGAGCGAAGGCATGATCATCAGCTCCACCTCGAAGCTGAGGATGGTTTCGGCGCCGTCGCCTGCCGTCATGCGCGGGATTTTCATGGCCATCGGGAACTCGGCCTCGCGGCGTGTTCCGTCAGCCCCCGGGGCGTGCTGTACCTCGTAGATGTGTGCCATGCCGCCGGCATGGATGCAACGACCGACCTCGAAGCCGTCGATCAGGGTACCGGGTTCAAGCAGTTTCAACGGCCTTCCTCCAGCCGCGAGGCAAAGAACTCGGGAAGTCCCGCCTTGCGGATGGCCGCAGCCGCAGCCGCATGGTCGTAGGGCACGCGGTAGAAAGTGATGCGGCCGGCAGTGTCGTCGTAGAGCGCGTACATGGCGCGCGTATCGCCATCACGGGGTTGCCCCACCGAGCCCACGGTGGCGACCCAGGAGCGGTGGCGGGGCAGTGGCACGGGCACACCCGCTGTGGGGGTGAAAGACATCAGACTTTGGCCGCTGCCCTGGTAGTAGAGGGTTTGTTCGTGCACGTGGCCGACAAACACATGCGTGCTGTGTTCGCCCTGCGCTGCCGCTTCGAGGCACTGGCGGGCGGCGCGTTCGTTGTCCACATAGCGCCATTCCTTGGGGTGGTGCGCGCTTGCATGCACCAGCAGCATGTGCTCAAAACGTTGCGACAACGGCAGGTGTGCCAGAAAACGGCGGCAGTGCGGTGGCAGTTGCTGATACGTCCAGGCGGCCGTCATGGCCCCCAGGCTGCCTTCGGCCTGCGGCGGGGTGACGGCCATGGCGTCATGGTTGCCCTGCAGCACGCAGGCACCCTCGCCGTGCCATTGCATGATGCGTTCCACCACAGGCAATGGGTCGCCGCCGTAGCCCACCAGATCCCCGAGAACGGCCCAGCGCTGCGCACCCTGGCGTCGGGCGTGCTCGGCGCAGGCGTCCAGGGCCTGGATGTTGGCGTGGATGTCAGAAAGCAGGGCCCATTTCATTCGCGTCTCCGGTAGACCTGTATCTTCAGGCCTCGTCCTGATGGCAAGCTTGCAGCATCTTGGTGTGTGCGGGCTTGACCCGCGTCAATCTCCCTCCAGGGTGGGCTGTCAAAATATCCCGATGGATTTGCGCAAAAAACGGGTTCGTCTGCTGATTCGCCAGGGTTTGATCTATTCCCTGCTGCTGGCCTTGGGCATCCTGGGGCTGGGTGGCCTGGGATTCTGGATGATCGATCCGCGCATTGACAACTTCGGTGACGGCTTGTGGCTGGCCTTTACCACGGCGGCAACGGTGGGCTATGGCGATGTGATTCCGCACACGCCTGCTTCAAGGCTGTTTTCGGTGCTCGTCGTGTTGCTGGGCCTGGCGGTGCTTTCGCTGGTCACGGCTTCGCTGTCAGCGATCTTTGTCGAAAAGGAAGTCGAGGCCGAAGAGCGCCAGATTGAAAAGGAGCTCTTGAGCGAGCTGCGCGTGCTCCGGCAAGAGTTGCACAGCCTGCGTCAGGAGGTCAGCGACCTGCGCACATGTGCCCAAGCGGTCAAAGTCATCGACCGCTGAACCGGGCAGCGCGCTTTTCCACGAAAGAGCGCACGCCCTCGGCCGCATCCTCGCTGCGCGACAGGCGTTTTTGCACCTCAAGGAAGTCCTGCATGGCCACCAGAGGGCCGTGTTCCACACCTTTGAGCACGTTCTGCCGTGTGGCGACCACCGCCAGCGGTGCCTGCGCCGCGATCAGCTGCGCGATGCGCAGGGCTTCGGCGCGCTCTTGCCCGGCCGGCACCACCTTTTGCACGAAATTCAACCGCAAGGCTTCGGCGCTGTCGAACACATCGCCGGTGAGCAGGTGCAACAGCGCGTTGCCCATGCCTGCGCGCTCGGCCATGCGCAGCGTGGCGCCACCCGTGGCCATGATGCCGCGGGCGACTTCCAGCTGCGAGAAGCGGCAGTCGTCGGCGGCCACCACGATGTCGGCCGCCAGCATCAGCTCGATGCCCAGGGTGTAGGTGATGCCCTGCACCGCCACCACCATGGGCTTGGTGCGACGGCGGTAGCCTGCCATGCCCAGGTTCAGCGGGTCCACCAGGCCCAGCGGCACGGCTTTTTCGCCGCGCTGCATGAGCGGCGCAATGGTGGGCAGGTCCAGTCCGGCAGTGAAGTGTGCGCCCTCGGCCACCAGCAGGCCCACGCGCAGCGCGGGGTCGTCGTCCAGCCGGGTGTAGGCCTCGCCGAGTTCGCGAAACATCTTCGGGGTGAAGCCGTTGCGCTTGGCCGGGCGGTTGATGGCGATCTGCAACACCTCGCCCACCACGGTGGTGTCGATGCTGCCTTCGGG
>CAXRGK010000167.1:0-6409 GCA_964230145.1 Burkholderiaceae bacterium
GAGCTTGACGCGCCAGGTCCAGGCCACGCATTTGCGGATCAGGTCGTCGGCCGCTCTGGCGCTGTGGCTCCAGCCCAGGTGTAGCGCGATCTTGCCTTCGGCGATGCTGGGCTTGCCTGGTTCAGGCTCGACCGGGAGCAGCAGCTTGGCGTCCAGGATTTCGAGCGCCCGGCCTCGGAACACGGCCAGCGCCCGGTGGCTGGGCACGCGGCCAATGGGCTCGTCGTAATCAAAGTAATCGCGGACCTTGGCTACATCAGGGTGGTTCTCGTCCTTGCCGTCGGCCAGTTTTGAACGCAGCAGCCCTTCGTTCCAGAGCCACTCGCGCAGAGACTGCACCAGCGCGGCGTCTTCGGCCCAGCGCTCACTGAGCAGGTCGCGCACGCCGTCGAGCACGGCGGGCACGGTCGAGAAGTCGGCCCCTTCGATCTTGCCGGCGGGCAGCAGATACGCCTCGGCTTCCACAGCGGGGTTGAGCGTCGGGTCGGCAAACAGCTTGTCGGCCAGCGGCTCCAGCCCGGCCTCGCGGGCAATCATGCCTTTGGTGCGGCGTTTGGGTTTGTAGGGCAAATACAGGTCTTCGAGCTCTTGCTTGGTGGGCGCAGCCTGCAGGGCAGCCAGCAGCTCGGGCGTGAGCTTGCCCTGCTCCTGGATGCTCTTGATCACGGCCTCGCGGCGGTCTTCGAGCTCGCGCAGGTAGCCCAGGCGGTATTCGAGTTCGCGCAGCTGGATGTCGTCCAGACCGCCGGTGACTTCCTTGCGGTAGCGGGCGATGAAGGGGACGGTGGCACCACCGTCCAGCAGTTCGACAGCGGCTTTGACCTGGTCGGGTCGGATCTGGATTTCAAGGGCCAGCTGGGCCAGGATTTTTTGCATGAGGGAAACGCAACCACATCAAAAGGACAAACACGAAGCGGGCGAGTGTGCCACACCACCCTGCGGGCGCAGGACCGGGTCCATGCCTGTTTCAGATTTCACACAGCATGCGGCAAATATTCCGCAAAAAATGGAAAATCAATTGACATAAATGACAATTTAATCTGAAAATTATCACTCAAGACATCAATACCATCAAAAACAACAGGGCGGATCTATGATCAAGTGCTTACGCTGGCTTTTGCCGGTCTGCTGTACAGCGCTGACAGCTTGTCAAAGCGCAGGGGGCGTTCACCTGGCCGCCCACGAGATCGAAAACTTCACCGCCAAACCCACACAACAGCGGATCATGAACGCCGTCAAGTTGCGTTGGGAAGTTCGCCCGGATGTGGCGGACTACTGCGCCAAGGCCTCAGGCATGGACAGGGAACGGGCCTATTTCACCCCACCACTGGCCTGCTCCATCTGGAGCGTTGCCGCCCAGGAATGCACCATCGTCACGGGCCCCAACACCAGCCATCTGGCCTTGGGCCACGAAGTACGCCACTGCTTTGAGGGGCATTTCCACCCCTGACTGAGCAGGCTCAGTCAGCGGCCCGCAGAGCCTGGCGCAACTGCTCCCCCACCTCAGGGCGTGCAGCAAAAGGATCCGGCGGGTTCTTGCCCATCACGATGGCCTCCATGCGCTGCTGCACATTGCCCAGGGCATGCGGGTGGCTGTAGATGTAGAACTGGCCGGACTGCACGGCATCAAACACTTTCTGGGCCACGTCGGCCGCCGACACCTTGCCGCTGCCCACGGCCTTGTTGGTCATGGCCTGGCCAATCAACTGGCTCTTGGTGGGTTTCTCGTCGGCCATGTGCGCGGGACGGTTGCGTTCGCTGCTGTTGATGCCGGTGGGCACAAAGTACGGACACAGCACACTGGCGCTGATCTGATCGGTCACCAGCGCCAGGTCCTGATAAAGCGTCTCGGTCAATGACACCACCGCATGCTTGGTGACGTTGTACACGCCCATATTGGGCGGCGTGAGCAGCCCGGCCATGCTGGCGGTGTTGACGATGTGCCCGCGGTAAGCTGGATCGGCCTTGGCGGCTTCGAGCATCATGGGCGTGAACAGGTGCACGCCGTGGATCACACCCCACACGTTCACGCCCAACACCCACTGCCAGTCGGCCAGCGAGTTTTCCCAGACCAGCCCGCCAGAGCCCACCCCGGCGTTGTTGAAGACGAAATGCGGTGCGCCAAAACGTTCTTTCACGGCGGCGGCCAGGGCCTGCATCTGCTCGGCGCTGGACACGTCCACCTTGCGGGCCAGCACCTGCGCTCCTGCCGCCTGCATCTCGGCCGCAGCTTTGTCGAGCGCGTCCTGCTGCACGTCGACCAGCACCAGATTCATGCCATGTTGGGCGCCAATGCGGGCGCACTCGAGTCCGAAGCCCGAGCCTGCGCCGGTCAAGACAGCGGTTTTGCCTTTGAAGTGGTTGATCATGACGCAGCTTTCTTGAGTGTGAACCCGACGCGCGGGAAATGGACATGGACCGTGCCCGCCCGTTCATCGGTGCGGCGCAAGGTGTAGCGGGTGCGGGTGGCGGCGATGAGCTCACCCTCGGTAGGTTCCAGACCAAAGGTGTCGGCCGCGACCACGACCTGGCTGCCCAGGGCAATGCCGTGCTCGTCCTGGAAAACATCGCCCTGCAAGGCCGCAGGAGTGCCGCGTCGGGCGGTCTGCAAAGCCTCTTCGGCGCTGCATTTGCCGACGGTGCCGTGGCCGATGGCTTTCATCCGGCCCATCCAGTCCTTGACTTCAGGGGTGGCGTCAAAAATGCCTGCCAGCGCCGGCGTGCGCTCCTGCGTGAACCACAACGGGTGGTAAGCCGCGAAGTCGGCCACACAGGGCTGTGTGCCGAACAGGTAGTCCTGGCCGTGCAGCATGTTGGCCAGACGGCGCAGGTAACTTTTGTAGGTAGCGGCCGCATCGCTGGAAGCCATGCGCGGCGCACCACCGCGCATGGCAGCGCGGTCGGCCACAAACGCCTGAACACCTTCTGCCGGGGCGCCCGCAAACACTTGCGCCACCCCTGCGGGCTGGAAGTTGTAGGCCATGGCAGCGGTGAACAAAGAACCATCGGCCCATTGCGTCACGATGCGGGCGGCGCCATTGACCGCCTGAGGGTACAGCGTGGGCGCGGGCGCCAGGTGCTCCAGCACATCGCAGATCAATGCCGTGTCGCAATAGATGTCGGCGCCAATCTGCAGCACAGGCGTCTTGCGGTAGCCCCCGGTCAGGGCCGTCAGGTCGGGCTTGGGCATGATCATCGGGATGAACACGCTCTTCCAGGGCAGCTTCTTGTGGCCCAGGATCAGCCGGATCTTTTCGGCAAAGGGCGAGTTCGGGTAGTGGTGCAGGATCAGCTCGGACATGCGGCAGACCTCAGATCAGCTTGACCAGCTGCTTGCCGAAGTTCTTGCCCTTGAGCAAGCCCAGAAATGCCTCTGGTGCAGCGGCCAGACCCTGGGCCACGGTTTCACGCGGGCGCAGCTTGCCCGTACCGACCAGTGTGCCCAGCTCCTGCAGGGCTTCAGGCCAGACTTCCATGTGTTCGCTGACGATGAAGCCTTCGACCTTCATGCGGTTGATCAGGATCAGCGAGGGGTTGGTCATGGGCAGCGGCTTGCCGTCGTAGCCGGCGATCATGCCGCACACGGCGATGCGGGCAAACGCGTTGGTGCGCAGCATCACGGCGTCGAGCACCATGCCGCCGACGTTTTCAAAGTGGCCATCAATGCCATTGGGGCAGGCTTCGCGCAGGGCTTTGGACAGGCTGATGTAGTCGGCGTGTTGCTTGTAGTCGATGCAGGCGTCAAAGCCCAGTTCGTTGACCACATAGTCACACTTGTCCTGGCCACCCGCAATGCCGACCACGCGGCAGCCTCGGGCCTTGGCCAGCGCGCCGTAGGCACTGCCCACCGCACCACTGGCGGCGCTGACCGTCACGGTTTCGCCCGCCTTGGGCGCAATGATCTTGACCAGGCCGTACCAGGCCGTCACGCCGGGCATGCCCACGGCGCCCAGGTAATGCGACAGCGGCACATGCGTCGTGTCGACCTTGCGCAGGGCGCCCACCAGATTGGCATCGACCACGCTGTATTCCTGCCAGCCGCCCATGCCCACGACCTTGTCGCCGACGGCGAATTTGGGATGGCGCGACTCAACCACCTCGCCCACCGTGCCGCCGATCATGACTTCGCCCAAGGGTTGGGGAACGGCGTAGCTTTTGCTTTCGTTCATGCGCCCGCGCATGTAGGGGTCCAGGCTCAGGTAGTGGTGGCGCACGAGCACCTGGCCCTCCAGAAGTGCAGGCGTCTGGACTTCGACGAGTTTGAAATTGCCGACAGTGGCTTCACCTTGCGGGCGGTTGTCGAGCAGGATCTGGTGGTTGGTGGGCATGTTGGTCTCCAGGTAATGTTTGTCAATCGGTCGAAGGACTCTGCGCAGCGCGCCGGGTCACGTATTTGAAGGTGCCGGTGGCCACCGCACACAGCTGGCCATCGGCATCGTAGATGCGGCCTTCGGTGAAGGCCATGCTGCGGGTGCGGTGCTGCAGGTGGCCTTTGCCCACCAGCTTCTCGCCCTCAGGCACCTTGGCCGGTCGCATGAAGGTGGTTTTCATCTCGATGGTGACCACCCCCATGTCCGGATCGATGCTGCGGGCCGCTGTGGCCATGATCACATCCAGGAAGGTCATCACGGCCCCCCCATGCGTCACGTCAAATGAATTGAGGTGCTCGGGCCTGGGGGCATAGTGAAGTTCGGATTCACCGCCTTCGAATTTCTCCAGCGTGAAACCGAGGTGTTGAACAAAGGGAATGTGGGCGCCAAAGGGAATGCTCATGTCCAGACTCACGCGCCGCCTCAACCGCCAATGATGGCGCTCACGCCACCGTCCACGGCCATCCATTGGCCGGTGATGTGTTTGCCGGCATCCGAGGCGTAGAGCGCCACCAGACCCTTGAGGTCTTCGTCATCGCCCAGACGCCGCAGCGGTGCGCTTTGGGCCATCTTGTCGGCGCCCAGTTTTTCGAGCAGGCCATAGGTCATCTTGCTGGGGAAAAAGCCCGGGCAAATGGCGTTGACGGTGATGCCGTGTTCGCCCCACTCGCCTGCCAGGGCGCGGGTGAAGTTGATCACCGCCCCCTTGGAGGTGTTGTAGGCAATGGTCTTCATCTCTGACGGGTTGCCCGCCAGGCCGGCAATGGACGCCACGTTCAGGATGCGGCCCTTGCCACGCGGGATCATGCTCAGCTTGGCCACCTCTTGCGAGAGGATGAAATAGCCACGCACGTTGAGGTTCATGACCTTGTCCCAGGCTTCGACCGGGTGCTCCTGCGCCGGGGCGCCCCAGGTGGCGCCAGCGGTGTTGACCAGGATGTCGATGGGGCCCATGCGCTCGACCGTTTCAAAGGCCAGACGGCGCAGGTCTTCTTCCTTGCCGCAGTCGGCCGCGATCCAACGGGCATCGATGCCGGCATCCTGCAACTCGGCAGCGGCTTCTTCGAGGTCAGCCGCCTTGCGCGAGCTGAGCATGATTTTGGCGCCCGCCTCGCCCAATGCATGAGCCATCTGCAGACCCAGGCCGCGCGAGCCGCCGGTGACCAGGGCCACCTGGCCAGTGAGGTCAAAAAGTTGTTGGATGGTGCGAGCCATGGTGTATTCCTTGAAAAAAATCAGAAAGCGTCTTCGGGCACGTCGGCGCAGGTCGGGTCGCGGGTGCTGACCACCTGCAGCCAGGCGCCGATCTTGGGCAGTTCGTAACGGAAGAAGTAGCGGGCAGCGGCCCGGCGACCCACAGCGGCGGGCGCATCGCCCTGCGCGCTTTGCACCACATCGAGCCAGATCCAGGCCATGACCGTGTGGCCAAAGGCCTGCAGATAAGGCACGGCGTTGGCCAGTGCTTCGGCGGGTTGGGCACCTTGCCAGGCGGCTTGCGTGGCGGCGCCCACCTGCTGGAGTGCGTCCTGCAGTTGCCGGGCTTCGGCCTGCCAGTCGGGTGAGACGCGGCCAATGGTGGCCTGCATGCGCGCGGCCAGCAGCCTCAGGCCCTTGCCCTCTTCCATCAGCACCTTGCGGCCCAGCAGGTCCATGGCCTGGATGCCATGGGTGCCTTCGTGGATCATGTTCAGACGGTTGTCACGCCAGTACTGTTCCACGGGAAAGTCGCGGGTGTAGCCGTAGCCGCCGTTGATCTGGATGGCCAGGCTGTTGGCTTCCAGGCACCATTCGCTGGGGAAACTCTTGGCGATCGGTGTGAGCACCTCCAGCAACAAGCGGGCTTCGTTGGCGGCCTCGGAGCTGCCGGTGTGCTGCTCGTCAACCAGGCGAGCGCAAAACAGGGCCAGGGCCAGTGCGCCTTCGCTGTAGCTCTTTTGCGCCAGCAGCATGCGCTTGATGTCGGCGTGTTCGATGATGCGGACCTGAGAGGACGCCGGGTTCTTGCCTGCGGCCGTCATGGGTCGGCCCTGCGGCCGGTT
>CAXRGK010000168.1:0-2210 GCA_964230145.1 Burkholderiaceae bacterium
ACCGACCTGGGCATCAAGGCCGCGCGCGAAGCGCTCAAACGAGCTGGCATCGCCGCCACCGAGATTGGCTCGGTCATCACCGGCAACATGGCGCCCGGCGACTTCGACCAGTTTTTCCTGCCGCGCCACATCGGCCTCTACGCGGGCGTGCCACAAGAGGTGCCTGCCATCATGGCGCAGCGCATCTGCGGCACAGGCTTTGAGCTGTTCCGCCAGGCCGGCGAGCAGATCGAGGCCGGCGTGTGCGAGGCGGCGCTCGTGGTGGGCACCGAAAGCATGACGCGCAACCCCATTGCCGCCTTTGACCACCGCACCGGCTTCAAGCTGGGCGCGCCCGTGGGCTTCAAGGACTACATGTGGGAAGCCCTCAAGGACCCGGCCGCCGGCATCAACATGATCCAGACCGCCGAGAACCTGGCCAAGAAATACGGCATCACGCGCGAGGACGTGGACCAGTTCGCCAGCGACTCGTTCGCCAAAGCCGTTGCGGCCCAGCAAGCCGGTTTCCATGCGGGCGAGATCGTGCCCGTGGTCACCGAAAAATTCGAGCTCGAAGGCTACAAGGCCCGTGGCATCAAGCTGCAAGGCAAAGTGACCGAGGTGAGCACCGACACCCACCCGCGTATCTCGCCGGTGGAAGTGCTGGCCAAGCTCAAGCCCGTGTACGAGGGCGGCGTGCAGACCGGTGGCAACAGCTCGGCGCTGGTCGACGCCGCGGCGGCCTGCGTGGTCACTTCTGGCGCTTACGCCAAGGCCCACAACAAAAAGCCGCTGGCCCGCGTGGTCGCTGCCGCTGCCGTGGGCGTGCCGCCCGAGATCATGGGCATCGGCCCGGCGCCGGCGATCCGCCTGCTGCTCGAGCGCACCGGCCTCACACTCGATCAGATCGACCGTTTCGAGATCAACGAAGCCCAGGGCGCGCAGACGCTGGCCGTAGGCCGCGAACTCGGTCTGGATCTGGCCAAGCTCAACGTGAACGGCGGCGCCATCGCCCTGGGCCACCCGCTGGCGGCCACTGGCGTGCGCCTGACCATCACGCTGGCACGCGAGCTGCAGCGCTCGGGCTTGCGCTACGGCATCTCCAGTGCCTGCGTAGGTGGTGGACAGGGCATTGCGCTCCTCATCGAAAACCCGACAGGTCAATGACATTGATCCCCACATTTTCGGCCGCAGTGGCGGCTTCCTGCAAAGGATGGACCTCGTCTGCCTGTAGGAGCGCGCCACTGCGCGCGAAATCCGTCAACCATTGAAAAGGAAACGACATGAACATCCAAGGAACAGCAGCCCTCGTCACCGGCGGTGGCTCGGGCCTCGGTGAAGCCACAGCCCGTGAACTCGCCCGTCTGGGCGCCAAGGTCGCCGTGCTCGATCTGAACATGGACAACGCCCAAGGTGTGGCCAAGGACATTGGTGGCATCGCCGTGTCGTGCAATGTGTCCGACCCGGACAGCATGGCCCAGGCCATCGAAACCGCAGCCGCCGCCCATGGCCCGGCCCGCATCCTGATGCAGATCGCCGGCATCGGGACCGCCAAGCGCGTGGTCGGCAAGGACGGCAACGCCGCCCCGCTGGAAGACTTCGCCAAAGTCATCAACGTCAACCTGATCGGCACCTACAACGCCGCGCGCCTGTTTGCCGCTGCCTGCGCCAAACTCGACCCGATGGAAGACGGCGCCCGTGGCGTGATGGTGTTCACCGCCTCGGTGGCCGCCTATGACGGCCAGGTGGGCCAGCAGGCCTACAGCGCTTCCAAGGCCGGCGTGGTTGGCATGACGCTGCCCATGGCGCGCGATCTGGCACAGCACGGCATCCGCGTGTGCACCATCGCCCCGGGCCTGTTTGCCACGCCGCTCATGAAGACCCTGCCCGAGCCGGTGCAGCAATCGCTGGCCGCCAGCATCCCCTTCCCCTCGCGCCTGGGCAAGCCCAGCGAGTTTGCCGAGCTGGCCTGCCACATCGTCAGCAACAACCACCTCAACGGTGAAACCATTCGCCTCGATGGCGCACTGCGCATGGCACCTCGGTGAACCTGCCTGCGTCATTTCTGCGAACGCGCAAATCCATGGATACCCGATCCCCTCGGGCATGACATCCTGAAGACTGAAACCAACCCAGAACCATGAGCAAGACCGTTGTCTACGAAGTGGAAGTGATGTTCGGTGACTGCGACCCCGCAGGCATCGTGTTCTTCCCGAACTTTTCCAAATGGA
>CAXRGK010000169.1:0-7852 GCA_964230145.1 Burkholderiaceae bacterium
CGAACACGGCCGCGAGCGCGAGCGCCACAAGGTGCCTTACGGCGCCATCCTGTCGGTCAAGGCCGACCAGACCATCAAGGCCGGCACCATCCTGGCCAACTGGGACCCGCTGACCCGACCCATCATCACCGAATTCGCCGGCCAGGTGAAATTCGAGAACGTGGAAGAAGGTCTGACGGTGGCCAAGCAGGTCGACGAAGTGACCGGTCTGTCCACCCTGGTGGTGATCGACCCCAAGCGCCGTGGCTCTGCCAAGGTGGTGCGTCCGCAGGTCAAGCTGATCGACGGCAGCGGCAAAGAAGTCAAGATTCCTGGCACCGACCACTCGGTGACGATCGGCTTCCAGGTCGGCGCCCTGATCCAGGTGCGCGACAGCCAGGATGTGGGCCCCGGCGAAGTGCTGGCCCGTATCCCGGTCGAAGGCCAGAAGACGCGAGACATCACCGGCGGTCTGCCGCGTGTGGCCGAGCTGTTCGAAGCCCGTTCGCCCAAGGACAAAGGCGTGCTGGCCGAGATCACGGGCACCGTGTCCTTTGGTAAAGAGACCAAAGGCAAGGTGCGTCTGCAGATCACCGACCCGGACGGCAAGGTCTGGGAAGAACTCGTGCCCAAGGAAAAGAACATCCTGGTGCACGAAGGCCAGGTGGTCAACAAGGGCGAGAGCATTGTGGACGGCCCCGCCGACCCGCAAGACATCCTGCGCCTGCTGGGCATCGAAGAACTGGCCCGCTACATCGTGGACGAAGTGCAGGACGTGTATCGACTGCAGGGTGTGAAGATCAACGACAAGCACATCGAGGTGATCGTTCGCCAGATGCTGCGCCGCGTGGTCATCGAGAACCCGGGCGAATCGACCTACATCGCTGGCGAACAGGTCGAGCGCTCCGAGCTGCTCAACACCAACGAAGCGCTGCAGAAAGACGGCAAGATCCCGGCGACCTACAGCAACCTGCTGCTGGGCATCACCAAGGCCTCGCTGTCGACCGACTCGTTCATCTCCGCCGCGTCCTTCCAGGAAACCACGCGTGTGCTGACCGAGGCGGCCATCATGGGCAAGCGCGACGAGCTGCGTGGCCTCAAGGAAAACGTCATCGTGGGTCGTCTGATCCCGGCGGGTTCCGGTCTGGCTTACCACCAGGCACGCAAGGCCAAGGACGAAATGGACGAGGCCGAGCGCCGTGCCATCGCCGAGGCCGAAGAAGCCGAGCTGGCGGGCGAGACTTCTGTCGACGCAGCCACCGACGGCGGCGAAGCCTGAAACCTGCATCACCGCTGAACCGGTGATGCAAGTCAGCCCCTGTGCCGCATGCGGTGCGGGGGCTTTTTCTTTGGGAGTGATTGCATGGCATGGCTGATGCTGAGCGGGGTGCTGGCCCTGATGCTGTTCTGGGCGGTGGGGGCGCACAACCGCCTGACACGTCTGCGCACCGAGGTGCTTCGCCAATGGAGTACGGTCGACACCGTCTGGCTCAAATGGCTGATGCGATTCCAGGCCGCGGTGTCGGCCCGCCAAATTCTGGCCTGGTCATCAGAAGCCGATGACCTGCAGGCGCTGCAGGACGCCAGCGAAGCCATGGTCGAGGCGCTGGCCGACGCGATGCAGCAGGCGCTGGACAAGGGCAGCATGCAAAAGCTCCTGCAGTGCCACGAGGCCTTGATGCAGTGCATCGACGAAGTCGTCCAGCGCGTGCCCGATACCGTGCGCCCGCATCTGCTGTCGGCCCAGTCGCGCATCCTCCAGAACATTCCGTTGGCGCTCGTGCCCTATCACTTGGCGGTGGAGAATTACAACGCGGCCCTGTCGCAAGCCCCGGCCAGCTGGCTGGCGCGCCGGCTGCGGATGCAGCAGGCGCTGGCTGTGCGCCTGCCCGCGAGGGCTGGAGTCCCGGCATGAGTGTGGTGGTGCAGTCGCCGCCACTGTGGCAATTGCTGCAGCAGACTGCTGCGGCGGTCCAGGCGGTGATGGCGGGCAAATCGCTCACCGCCCAGCTGGAGGCGGTGCCCCCTGTCTTGCGCCCCGGCGTGCAGGCCCTGAGTTTTCAGGTCATGCGCCAGTTGGGGCGGGCGCAAGCCCTGCGCGCCCTGCTGGCGCCGCGCAAACCCGCGCCGGCGGTGAACGCCTTGCTTTGCAGTGCCTTGGCACTGGCCTGGGATGAAGGCCAGGCGCCTTATCCGGGACATACCCTCGTCAGTCAGGCCGTGGAGGCCGCACGTCGACAGCGACAGACCCAGGCACAGGCGGGGTTCATCAATGCCTGTCTGCGCCGCTTCCTGCGTGAACGAGAGGTGTTGTTGGCGCAGACGCAAAGCGATCCGCAAGCCCGCTGGAACCATCCCCTGTGGTGGGTTGAACGCTTGCGCGTCGATCACCCGCAGCACTGGCAGGCCTTGCTGGAGCAAGCCCAGAGGCCTGCACCCATGACCGTGCGTGTGAACCTGCAGCGCGCCAGCGTGGAGCAGTACCAGCAGCGGCTGGTCGCAGCCGGTCTGCCGCCCGGCCAGGAGGTGGGGCCTTGTGGCCTGCAGCTGCAGCAGGCGGTGCCTGTGCAGCTGCTGCCCGGTTTTGAACTCGGCGATGTCTCCGTGCAAGACGCGGCCGCACAGCTGGCTGCACCGCTGCTGCTGCAGGGCATGCCGCCGCGGTCGGGTCTGCGCATTCTCGATGCCTGCGCTGCACCAGGCGGCAAGACCGGACATTTGCTGGAAATGCAGCCCGACGCCGAAGTGCTGGCACTGGAGATTGATGCCAGCCGTTGTGAGCGGATTCACCAGAACCTGCGTCGTCTCTCGGCCCATGCCGATGTGCGTCAGGCCGATGCGGGCCAGCCGCAAACCTGGTGGGATGGTCGTCCCTTTGACGCCATCTTGCTGGATGCGCCATGCACCGCGTCAGGCATTGGGCGCCGGCATCCCGATGTGCGATGGCTGCGCCGCCCCGAAGACAGCCTTCAGCTGGCACGCACCCAGGCCATGTTGCTCGATCGGCTCTGGCCTTTGCTGGCTCCAGGAGGGCGAATGCTGTATTGCACCTGTTCGGTGTTCAAGTCAGAGGGCGAGGAAGTCATCCAGGCGTTTCTTCAGCGCAACACCCAGGCCCGTTTGAGGCCCTCGCCAGGCCATTTGCTGCCGGGAACGCCTCCCGCAGCAGGGTCTGTCGGAGACAATGGGCTCGGTGAGCATGACTGGTTTTATTACGCATTGCTGGAAAAAGACGCACCACACCTTTGACCGGGTCCGGTGTGGCTTGCTGGCGCTGGTACTGGCGGTATGGGCTGTCCAGGCGCTCGCGGCCGTCGAGCTGGAGCAGATGCGCATCGAGCGGCAGGAGTCCGGTCTGTTGCTGCATGTGAACCTGAAGCTGGAACTGGGGCCTGCGGTGGAAGATGCGCTGACCAAAGGCGTAGCCATTCACTTCGTGGCCGAGGCCGACCTCATGCGTGACCGCTGGTACTGGTATGACCGAAAGGTCAGCCAGGTCAGCCGCCACTACCGGCTGGCGTATCAACCCCTCACCCGGCAGTGGCGCCTGCAGGTGTCCAGCGAACCGATTTACTCGGGTGGCGCCGCCAGCAGCATTGCGCAATCCTTTGAAAGCCTCCAGTCGGCGCTGGATGTGATTCGTCGGCAGTCGGGCTGGAAGCTGGCCGATGCCGCCGATCTTGAAGCCGATGCGCGCCAGCATGTGCTTTACCGCTTTCGCCTGGACATGTCCCAGCTGCCGCGCCCCTTCCAGATCGCTGCTGGCAACCAGGCGGACTGGAACCTGAGCCTGAACCGCCAGCTGCGGATAGTGCCAGAAGCGGGGCAGTGATGAATCTGCTGACGGGCCCACGCAGACTGTCGCTGCTGACCTCGCGCAGCACGCGCTGGTTGCTCGGCCTGGGTATGGCCGCGATGGTGGTCATCGGTCTGGGGTTGCTGGCCCTGCTCACCCAGGCCACCGACAAACTCGAACGCTATAGCCAGAACTACGAATGGCTGCTGATGGCCAATGTGGTGGTGGCCGCGGCCTTGCTGCTGGCCATTGTTGGCGGAACGGTGCGACTGCTGGTGCGCCTGCGGCGTGGCCAGTTTGGTTCACGACTGTTGCTCAAGCTGGCGGCCATCTTTGCCTTGGTGGGGGTGGTGCCCGGCGTGCTGATCTATACCGTGTCCTACCAGTTTGTGTCCCGTTCCATCGAGAACTGGTTTGACGTCAAGGTCGAAGGTGCCCTGGCCGCTGGTCTGACCTTGGGCCGCGTTTCGCTGGACACCCTCAGTCAGGACCTCGGACAGAAGGCAAAACAGGCAGCCACCCAACTGGCCGATGTTTCGGATGCCAGTGCAGGGCTGGCGCTGGAGCGACTGCGTGAGCAGCTGGGGGCGCGTGACGTGGTGCTCTGGAATGGCAGTGGCCATCTGGTGGCCAGTGCCGGTCAGTCCCGATTCCAGATCCGGCCTGAGAAGCCTTCGGCCTCGCAGCTGCGCGAAGTGCGTCAGAAAAACATGCTCGCGTGGATCGATGGACTCGACGAGGCTGCCGCCAGCAGCGACCAGGCCCGCGTCAAGGTGCTGGCCATGGTGCCGCAGCTGAGCCTGGCGCTGCGCGAAGACGCCCGATTGCTGCAAGTGACGCAGGACTTGCCCTCCACGCTGGTGAGCAATGCGCTGGAGGTGCAGACAGCCAACCGTGAATACCAGGAGCGTGCGCTGGCCCGTGAAGGCCTGCGCCAGATGTACATCGGCACGCTCACGCTGAGCCTGTTTCTGGCCGTCCTGGGGGCCATCTTGCTGGCGGTGCTTCTTGGCAACCAGCTGGCCCGGCCGCTGCTGTTGCTGGCGCAGGGCATGCGCCAGGTGGCCGCGGGTGACCTGACGCCCAAACTGGCCTTGCAGGGCAAGGATGAACTGGGTGGCCTGACACGATCATTTGCGGACATGACGCAGCAGCTGGCCGATGCCCGCAGCACCGTAGAGCGAAGCCTGCAGCAGCTCGACCAGGCACGCGCTAATTTGCAGACCATCCTGGACAACCTGACGGCTGGCGTGATCGTGCTCAACCCCTCTGGCGTCATTCTGTCTTCCAATCCTGGTGCGACCCGCATCCTGCGTGTACCGGTGGCGGTGTACGAATCACAGCCGCTGACCCAGTTGCCGCTGCTGCAAGCCTTTGCGACCGGAGTACTGCAGGCATTTGATCAGTTGGGGGCTTCTGCCGATGCGCATGAACTCGATCACTGGCAAAAGTCGTTCGAGCTGCATGCATCCGGGCAGGGCCTGAGTCAGACCTCTGTGACCTTGCTGGCGCGAGGCGCCATCCTGCCCGATGGCATGCGCCTGCTGGTGTTCGATGACATCTCCGAAATCGTTTCGGCTGAGCGCACCCAGGCCTGGGGCGAGGTGGCCCGGCGTCTGGCCCATGAAATCAAGAACCCACTGACGCCCATCCAGCTGTCGGCCGAGCGGCTCGAGCGCAAACTGGAAGGCAAGCTGACCGACGCCGATGCAGCCGTGCTGGGCAAATCCGTGCGCACCATCGTCGATCAGGTCGATGCCATGAAGCGGCTGGTCAACGAATTTCGGGACTACGCCCGTTTGCCGGCTGCTGAACTCAAGCCACTCGACCTCAACGCCCTGATTGGCGATGTGCTGGCACTCTATGGTGCAGAAGGTGCCGGGGGGGTGGACATCGTGCGTGAACTCGATTCGCAATGTCCACCCATTCCGGGCGATGCGCAACAGCTGCGCCAAGTGGTCCACAACCTGCTGCAAAACGCGCAGGACGCCTGCGAAACCATGTCCGCCCGTGCCCCCCGTATCGTGATCCGAACCGAATGGCATGCACAGCGTCAGCGCGTGCGTCTGTCGGTACTGGACAGCGGGCCTGGCTTTGAGCAGCACATCCTGCAGCGCGCCTTTGAACCCTATGTGACCACCAAAACCAAAGGTACCGGTCTGGGGCTGGCAGTGGTCAAGAAAATCGCCGACGACCACCGCGCGCGCATCGATCTGGGCAATGTGATGCAGGACGGTCAGGTGGTGGGCGCCCAAGTCTCGCTATCATTCATCCTGAACAACGCGCACCCCGGCCCATGACGCCGGGGTGCATGACAAACCAAGCAAGGCAACATGGCAAACATTCTGGTGGTTGACGACGAGCTGGGCATCCGTGACCTGCTCTCGGAAATCCTGTTCGATGAAGGCCACCAGGTCGAGCTGGCCGAAAACGCGGCGCAAGCCAGGCAGGCGCGCCAGCGCATGCGCCCCGACCTGGTTCTGCTCGACATCTGGATGCCCGACACCGACGGTGTGAGTCTGCTCAAGGAGTGGGCCGCCAGCGGCATGCTGAACATGCCGGTCATCATGATGAGTGGGCATGCCACCATCGACACGGCTGTCGATGCCGTGCGCATTGGTGCGCAGGCCTTTCTCGAAAAACCCATTACCCTGCAAAAACTGCTCAAAGCGGTGGAGCAGGGCTTGTCGGGCGAGGTCGGTAAAGTCGCAAGCGCCGTTCCTCCGTCCCCCATCGTGACCGCCTCTGCGGTGTCTGCCACGGTAGCCTTGGAGGGCGTCCAGCTTTCGGAGCCCCAGATTCAGGTGGATCAGCGGTTTGATCTGGACAAGCCCCTGCGAGAAGCGCGTGATGCCTTCGAGAAAGCCTATTTCGAATTTCATCTGGTGCAGGAAGGTGGTTCCATGACCCGTGTCGCAGAAAAGACCGGCCTGGAGCGTACGCACCTCTACCGCAAGCTCAAACAGCTGGGTGTTGACTTGTCGCGCAGCAAAAAAACGGCTTGATCCGGCAGACGCTGTGCAACCTGCTATAATTTCTTTCTCACGGCCCGGTAGCTCAGTTGGTAGAGCAGCGGATTGAAAATCCGCGTGTCGGTGGTTCGATTCCGCCCCAGGCCACCAATACACAATCCCCAACTCGTCTGAGTTGGGGATTTTTCTCGTCCGTTCGCGCGTACTGCCCCGTGTTCTTGTGGCTTCGTGCGGAAACTTGCGGACCTCGCCCTCTCCACTACCAGGCCGGTTCTGCGCCTGGTTCTCTCTCTTCTGGCCATTTCTCTCAGTACCCCTAGCGTCCGGAAACAGGCCGAAGTCCACAAGATCCTCGGATCAGGGTCAATAAACTCAACGACTTACGAGTGGACGAATCGAACGGTTTTATTCCTGCATTGGCAGGAGAGCGGAAATCACAACTAAGCGGGTTAGGCTGTGGTGGTCTGAGAAAGGCAGGAGCCGGCCACAAGTTTCAGTCAGTTATTTCAGAACAAATCTAGCGGTAGCCTGCTTCCCGCCAGAAGAAACGACCGCTACGACTTTTGTGCCAGGACTCACTTTGAAATTGCCCAACGCCTCCAACTTGTCTCCGCTTGCCTTGAGTTCGACCTCTTGCTTCTCAGTCCCGCTTAGTAGCGTCAACTTAGCAGTGGCTTTCGAGACGTCTACAGGCTTTCCATGATCTCGGACATGCAGCCGCAGCGCGGTGGGATTGGCGACCAGTTCGTAATCGATATCCTTGACCGTGACTAGAACACCGCCGTGCATGGGCTTGTGTTCTGCATCACTTGGACCCGCCCATGCAGCATTGCTGAGCGACAAAATCAAACTGATCAGAAGGGTAGAGACTTTCATGGGATTTCCTTTATGTGAGTCAATCAAAACAATGTCAGAACGCCTCAGCGTCTTTTTCCTGCAAAAGCGCTTGAGCAGGTTTTCGGCCAAACAGCCAGAACATGGCGGGGGTGAGGAATGTGTCCAGCAGGGTGGAGCTGATCAGCCCTGAAAAAATGACTACCGCTACCGGGTGCAAGACCTCAGTGCCTGGACGCTCAGCTTCGAAAAGCAGGGGCGCCAAAGCGAA
>CAXRGK010000170.1:0-3444 GCA_964230145.1 Burkholderiaceae bacterium
GTTACCAGCCGGTGCGCGTGGTCTGCGACCTGGACACCCTCAAGACCTTGCCGGCGCGCGAGCTCAGCGCAGGCCTGGCCGAGGTCATCAAGTACGGCCCCATTGCCGACATGGACTTTCTGGGCTGGATCGAAGCGAACATCGGCGCGCTGATGGCGCGTGAGCCGCAAGCGCTGGCCCATGCGGTGCAGCGCAGCTGCGAGATCAAGGCCTGGGTGGTCGGGCAGGACGAACGCGAGTCGGGCCTGCGCGCCATCCTCAACTTCGGCCACACCTTCGGCCACGCCATCGAGGCTGGGCTGGGCTTTGGCGTCTGGCTGCATGGCGAGGCCGTGGGCTGCGGCATGGTCATGGCGGCCGAGCTGTCGCAGCGGCTGGGCAAGGTCGACGCCGCCTTTGTGGCGCGGCTGAAGGCCCTGATCGAACGCGCCGGCCTGCCGGTGCGCGGCCCGGTGCTGAATGCGGCCGACAACGCGCTCGACTACATCGAGCACATGCGCCTGGACAAGAAGGCGGTGGGCGGTGACATCCAGTTCGTCGTCATCGACCCGCCGGGCCAGGCCCGCACCCAAGGCGCACCCGATGCGGTGGTGCGCGAGGTGATCGACGCCTGCTGCCGTTGACCCGCTGACGTGTCCGAGGTCCTCAACTCCACCGGTCTGGCCCCCTGGGCCAGCCACCCGTCGCAGACCCGGGGCCGCCGCCACGCCGAGCCGCCCGCGCCCACGCGCAATGCTTTCCAACGTGACCGCGACCGCATCGTCCACTCCACGGCGTTCCGTCGGCTGGTCTACAAGACGCAGGTGTTCCTCAACCACGAAGGTGACCTGTTCCGCACCCGGTTGACGCACTCGCTCGAAGTCGCGCAACTCGGCCGCTCGATCGCCCGTGCGCTGGGCCTCAACGAAGACCTGGTCGAGACGATTGCACTGGCGCACGACCTGGGCCACACCCCCTTTGGCCATGCCGGACAGGACGCGCTGCACGAATGCATGGAGGCGCATGGCGGCTTTGAGCACAACCTGCAAAGCCTGCGCGTGGTGGACCAGCTCGAAGAGCGTTATCCCGCTTTCGATGGCCTGAACCTGAGCTTTGAAACCCGCGAAGGCATCCTCAAGCACTGCTCGCGCAGCAACGCGCAAGCCATCGAAGCCGCAGAGCCTGGCGGCGTGGCGCGGCGCTTTCTGGACCGCACCCAGCCCAGCCTGGAAGCGCAGCTGTGCAACCTGGCCGATGCGATTGCCTACAACGCCCACGACATCGACGACGGTGTGCGCTCGGGCCTGCTCTCGCTCGATCAGATGCAGGAAGTGCCGTTGTTTGAGCGCTACCGCCAGCAGGTCATTGCCCAGCATCCGCAGCTTAAGGACAAGCCGCGCCGCTGGCTCTACGAAAGCACGCGCCGCATGCTCAGCGACCAGGTGTACGACGTGATCG
Organism: Burkholderiaceae bacterium; assembly: GCA_964230145.1. Classification (GTDB taxonomy): domain Bacteria; phylum Pseudomonadota; class Gammaproteobacteria; order Burkholderiales; family Burkholderiaceae_C; genus Limnohabitans_A. The sequence continues at coordinate 1,438 of CAXRGK010000170.1, forward strand.
ACACCACCCGCGCGGCCATTGCGGCGGCCGGTGTGCAAACGGCCGACGAAGCGCGACGGGCGGGACCGTTGGTGCGCTTTTCTCAGGCGATGCATGCCCAGAGCGCCCAGCTCAAGAAATTCCTGTTCGCCAGCCTTTACCGCCACCCGCAGGTGATGCACACGACCGGGCAGGCCAAGCAGGCGGTGCGCGAACTGTTCGATGCTTACTTGGCACAACCGCAGGAATTGCGTGCGGAATTTGCCGCCCGCCAAGACCGCCACCGCGCCGTGGCCGACTACATCGCGGGCATGACCGACCGCTTTGCGCTGCGCGAGCACGAGCGCCTGACCGGAAGGAGGCTGCTGTGAGTACTCAGATTCTGTGTGGGAGCGCGCCCCTGCGCGCGAAAGCGTGCGCTGCATCTTCGGCCGCAGGGGCGGCGTCCCACAAGCCATGAAGCCCTCGCGTCCAGGCGCCGCCTGGCTGGTGGTGGCCGCTGGCGGTGTGGCCGCGCTGCAGGTGGGCAAGTTGCCGCCAGCTTTGCCTGCCCTGCAGGCTGACCTCGGTCTGACGCTGGTGCAGTCTGGTTTCCTGCTGTCGATGGTGCAGCTGGCCGGCCTCACGCTGGCGGTGTTCATGGGTTTGCTGGCCGATGGCATGGGCCTCAAACGCAGCATGGTGCGTGGTTTGCTCTTGCTGGCCCTGGCCAGCGGGGCCGGGGGCTTGTCCACTTCCGTGTCCGTGTTGCTGGTGTGCCGTGCCCTGGAAGGCATGGGTCTGTTGCTGGTGGCCTTGCCCGCCCCAGCGCTGATTCGCCGGCTGGTTCTGCCCCGGCAACTTGCGGGCATGTTGGGCGTGTGGGGGGCCTATATGCCTACCGGCACCGCACTGGCTTTGCTGGCCGGTCCGCTGTTCATCCCGGTTTGGGGCTGGGGCGCCTGGTGGTGGTTGTTTGCCGCCATTTCGCTGACCATGGCCCTGTGCATTGCGCGCGTCATCCCGGCCGATCCGCCCGCAACGGGTCAGGGCAGCACGGGCATGCTGCAGCGCCTGCGACGCACTTTGGGTGCCCAGGGCCCCTGGCTGGTGGCGCTGAGTTTTGGTCTTTATTCCGGCCAGTGGCTCGCGGTGGTGGGCTTTCTGCCCTCCATCTACGCGGCAGCTGGCGTGGGAGGCGCCCTGCTGGGCGTGCTGACGGCGCTGGCGGCGGCGGTCAACATGGGCGGCAACATGGCTTCGGGCCGCTTGCTGCAGCGCGGCTGGATGCCGCGTGCCACGCTCTGGCTGGGTTTTGGCGCCATGGCGTTGGGCAGCACGCTGGCTTTTGCGGCGTTCTCTGAAGGTTGGCCCTTGTTGCGCTTTGCGGGCGTGCTGCTGTTCTCGGGTGTGGGAGGGCTGGTGCCGGGCACGCTGTGTTCGCTGGCGGTGCGGCTGGCCCCGGGGGAGCAGCAGGTTGCAGCCACCGTGGGCTGGGTGCAGCAACTCTCGGCGCTGGGGCAGTTTGTGGGGCCACCGGTGACCGCCGCGTTGGCTGCCCGCGCTGGTGGCTGGCAACTGACGCCGCTGTTCACGGTGGCCTGTTGTGTGGGCGGGGCGGTGCTGTCCTGGATCATCCAGCGCGCACTGCCCACCGCAAGGTCCTGAGTCATGCGTCATGCGGCCCCGAGGCACAATCGGGACATGTCTGAATCCATCCAGGAAATCGCCATCGCCGACACCGTGCGCTGGCTTGAGCGTGCCGTCATCGGCCTGAACCTTTGTCCCTTTGCCAAGGCGCCGCACGTCAAGGGCCAGATCCATTACGCCGTGAGCGAGGCCAAGGGGCTTGAAGGCCTGCGTGACGAGCTGATCGAAGAGCTCAAAGCGCTGGTGGCTTTGCCCTCCGACGAGCGCGAAACCGTGCTGCTGATCGTGCCGCACATGCTGCGCGACTTTCTGGACTTCAACGATTTCCTCGACGAGGCCGACGGCGTGTTGCAGGAACTGGATCTGGAGGGCGAGTTTCAAGATCGGAAGAGCACACGT
>CAXRGK010000171.1:0-11224 GCA_964230145.1 Burkholderiaceae bacterium
CGGCGACACCATCCGCGTCTCGCTCACGCCGCAACCTGGTGAGTCGCGCACGCAAGAAGTCGTGATCGCCTCCGAACTCCTGCAATCGCTGGGCCTGCGGGTGTTTGTGCGCAGTGTCACGGCTTGCCCGGGTTGCGGGCGTACCACCAGCACCACCTTCCAGGAACTGGCCAAGCAGATCGACGACTTCTTGCGCGCCCAGATGCCGGTCTGGCGCGGCAAGTACCCGGGTGTCGAGAGCATGAAGGTGGCCGTGATGGGCTGCATCGTCAATGGCCCTGGCGAGAGCAAACACGCCGACATCGGCATCAGCCTGCCGGGCACGGGCGAGGCGCCTGCCGCCCCGGTGTTCATCGACGGCGAAAAACGCATGACGCTGCGCGGCGAGGGCATTGCCCAGGAGTTCCAGCGCATCGTCGAAGACTACATTGAGAACCGCTTTGGCACGGCCAAAGCCTGACCTGCATCCATGACAGAACAAACTGCAAAACAGCCCAAGGCCCAGAAGCTGGTGGGCGTCAAGGGCATGAACGACATCCTGCCGCCGGATTCGGCCCAGTGGGAGTGGCTCGAAGCGCAGGTGCGCGGCCTGATGGCCCGCTACGCCTACCGCAACGTGCGCCTGCCCATCGTCGAGCCCACGGCGCTGTTCGTGCGCGGCCTGGGCGAGGTGACCGACATTGTCGAGAAGGAGATGTACTCCTTTGAAGACCGCCTCAACGGCGAACAACTCACGCTGCGCCCCGAGGGCACGGCCGGCCTGGTGCGCGCGGTGGTCGAGCACAACCTGCTCTACGAAGGCGGCAAGCGCCTTTACTACATGGGCCCGATGTTCCGACACGAGCGCCCGCAGCGCGGCCGCTACCGCCAGTTCCACCAGATCGGTGCCGAGGTGCTGGGCTTTGGCGGCCCCGAGGTCGACGCCGAGCTGATCCTGCTGGCCAACGACCTCTGGAAAGAACTGGGCCTCAAAGATGTGCGCCTGGAACTGAACAGCCTGGGCCAGCCCGACGAGCGCAAGGCCCACCGCGCTGCGCTGATCACGCACTTCGAGCAGCACGCCGAGCTGCTGGACGAAGACGGCAAACGCCGCCTGCACAGCAACCCGCTGCGCATCCTGGACACCAAGAACCCGGCCATGGCCCCGGTGGTCGAATCCGCCCCCAAGCTGCTCGACTTTCTGGGTGAAGCGTCGCTCGCGCACTTCAACGCGGTCAAGGCGATTCTGGACGGCAACGGCATCGCCTACCGCATCAACCCGCGTCTGGTGCGCGGCATGGACTACTACAACCTCACGGTGTTCGAGTTCATCACCGATAGCCTGGGCTCGCAAGGCACCATCTGCGGTGGTGGCCGTTATGACTATCTTGTAGAGCAGGTCGGCGGCAAACCGGCCCCTGCCGTCGGCTGGGCGCTCGGTGTCGAACGTGTGCTCGAACTGGTCAAGGAGCAGGGCGAAGCACTGGCTCCGCTGGCGCCCGATGTCTACGCCATCATCCCTGACACCTCAGCCCTGCCGGTGGCCATGCAGACCCTTCAGGCGCTGCGTGCGGCAGGCGTCTCGGCCCAGATGCATGCCGGCACGGGCGAGGGCATGGGCTCGATGAAGAGCCAGTTCAAGAAAGCAGATGCCAGTGGCGCGGCCTATGGTCTGATTTTCGGTGCTGACGAACTGGCGCGTGGCGAAGTCACGGTCAAGGCGCTGCGAGACGGGCAGGGCGCCCAGCGCACCGAGCGGCTGGACGCTGTGGCGCAGTGGGCCACGAGCCTACAATCTTCCTGATTCAACTGGGACACACCATGGCAGCGCATCTCGATCTCGAAGAACAGGAACAGCTCGCAGAGCTCAAGCATTTCTGGAAAACCTGGGGCAACCTGATTTCATGGCTGCTGATCATCGTGCTGGGCAGCTACGCCGCCTGGAATGGCTGGCAATACTGGGAGCGCAGTCAGGCCGCCAAGGCTTCGGCTTTGTACGACGAAGTCGATAAGGCCGTTCTGTCGCAGGATGTGTCGCGCATCGAGCGCAGCGTGGCCGACATGAAAGACAAGTTCGGTGGGACCCAATACGCCCATCAGGCAGCCCTGCTGGCAGCCCGCAGCCTGACCGAAAAGGCCAAGCCGGAACAGGCCCGCGCCCTGCTGGCCTGGGTGGCAGCGGACGCACCGGTGCCTGCATTGCGTGATCTTGCACGTGTGCGACTGGCCGCATTGCAATGGGACACCCAGTCTGCAGACGAAGCACTCAAAACCCTGCAGGCCGAGTTTTCGACGGAGCTGGCCCCGCTGGCGGCCGACCTCAAAGGGGATTTGTTGCTGTCCAAAGGTCAGAACGCGCAAGCGGTGGCCGCTTACCAGCAAGCCCTCAAGGGCCTGGCCGATGAACACGAATACCGTCGCGTGGTACAGGCCAAGCTCGGTGCCTTGGGCATTGCGGTGGCTTCGGCGGGTACGGAGGTGCGCCAATGAGCCGCTACCCCTGGCTGAAAAACGCGGCCGCAGGCTGGGCCTTGGGTCTGGTCGCTTTGCTGTCGGCCTGCTCCAGCAGTCCCAGCAAGCCGCAACCTGCGGCGCTTCCTGCTGTTTCTGGGGGCTTGACGGTCAGCAAGGCATGGTCCATGCGGCTGGGGGAAATCACCACGCCTTTGCAGGCTTCGGTGCAAGGCACACGTGTTGTCCTGGCCAGCAGCCAGGGCATGCTGCTCGAGCTTGATGCTCAAAATGGCCAGGAACTCTCGCGCCTGCAGCTCAAGGAATCGATCACCGCAGGGGTGGGCAGCGATGGCAAGCGCCATGCGGTCGTGACTTCAGGCAACGAATTGGTGGTGGTCCAGGACGGGCGTGAGATCTGGCGCCAGAAGCTCAATGCCCAGACGTTCACGGCCCCGCTGGTGGCCGGTGAGCGTGTTTTTGTTCAGACAGCAGATCGCAGCGTGCTGGGCTTTGATGGTGCCAGCGGGCAGCGCCTGTGGTCGCTGCCGCGTAACGCAGATCCGCTGGTCGTTCGTCAGTCTGGCGTCCTGGTTGCTGCGGGGGACACTCTGCTCGCCGGCAATGGCGGGCGTCTGAGTGCCATTCAGCCATTGACTGGTCAGGTCCGCTGGGACCTGGTGATTGGCAGTTCGCGTGGCACCAACGAGGTGGAGCGTCTCGTGGATCTGGTGACCGGCGTCAGCCGGCAGGGGCAAGTGGTCTGCGTGCGTTCTTTCCAGACCGCGGTGGGCTGTGTCGACACCGCGCGGGGGCAGGTGCTCTGGACACGGCCGGCACAGGGTCACCAGGGGCTGGATGGGGATGAAACGCGTGTGTTCGGTGTCGAATCGGACAGCAAGCTGCGAGCCTGGAACCGTCAGGACGGACAGCCGGCCTGGTCAGAAGACCAATACCGCTTCAGGGGGCTGACAGCACCGCGCGTCTGGGGCGTGGCCTTGGCTGTGGGGGATGCGCAAGGGCAGGTGCATCTGCTCAGCCGCGAGCAGGGTAAGACCTTGCAGCGTGTGGCCACCGATGGCACTCCGGTGGCCATGCCACCGGTGGTGGCCGGACGCACCCTGGTGACTGTCAACCGCAGCGGCCTGGTCAATGGCTGGCGCGTGGACTGAGATCGGAATTTTTTCAAGTGAAACCTGTACTGGCCCTGGTGGGCCGCCCCAATGTGGGCAAATCCACGATGTTCAACCGGCTCACCAAGAGCCGGGATGCCATCGTGGCCGACTTTGCCGGACTGACCCGCGACCGTCACTACGGTCAGGGCCGTCTGGGCAAGCGTGAATTCATTGTCATCGACACCGGCGGTTTCGAGCCCGATGCCAGCAGTGGCATTTACAAGGAAATGGCCAAGCAGACCCAGCAGGCTGTGGCCGAAGCCGATGTCGTCATTTTTGTGGTCGACGCCCGAGGTGGCCTGTCTGCGCAAGACCACGACATTGCCAACTACCTGCGCCGCATTGGCAAACCGTGTCTGCTCGTGGCCAACAAGGCCGAAGGCATGAAGGAGGGAGCCCAGCTGGCCGAGTTCTACGAACTGGGCCTGGGTGAGGTGTTGCCGGTCTCGGCCGCCCACGGCCAAGGCGTACGCGGCATGCTCGAAGAGGCACTGGACACACTGGACCTGCCTGAAGAAGACGAAGAAGCTGAAACCGATCCCTCGGTCATCAAGCTGGCGGTGGCTGGGCGGCCGAATGCAGGCAAGTCGACCCTGATCAACACCTGGCTGGGTGAAGAGCGCCTGGTGGCTTTCGACATGCCCGGCACCACCCGCGACGCGATCAGCGTGCCCTTTGAGCGCAACGGCCAGAAATTCGAATTGATCGACACTGCCGGCTTGCGCCGCAAGGGCAAGGTGTTCGAGGCCATCGAGAAGTTCTCGGTGGTCAAGACCCTGCAGGCCATCGAGAATGCCAACGTCGTGCTGCTGCTGATCGATGCAGAGCAGGGCGTGACCGACCAGGATGCCCACATCGCCGGCTTCATACTGGACAGTGGCCGCGCTGTGGTGCTGGCGGTCAACAAATGGGATGCGGTCGACGAGTACCAGCGCCAGCTGGTCCAGCGTTCGATCGAAACGCGTCTGGCTTTCCTCAAGTTTGCCAACCTGCATTTCATTTCGGCCAAAAAGCGCCAGGGCCTGGGGCCGCTGTGGTCCTCGATCACGCAGGCGCACAAGGCCGCCACCTGCAAGATGAGCACGCCTGTGCTCACGCGCATCCTCCTTGAATCGGTGCAGTTCCAGACCCCCAAGAAAACGGGCATGTTCCGGCCCAAGTTGCGCTATGCACACCAGGGCGGCATGAACCCGCCGGTGATCGTGATCCACGGCAATTCGCTGGAGCACGTGACCGAGGCGTACAAGCGTTTCCTGGAGGGGCGATTCCGCAAAGCCTTCGATCTGACCGGATCTCCCCTTCGCATCGAGATGAAGACTTCGCACAATCCTTACGCGGACAAGGACTCTGCCTGATGGCACGCTGGCCTGCGTGGCCGCTGTGGTAAGGTTGCAGCTTCAAGAACTACTGAACACGGAGAATATCGTGAGCAATAAAGGCCAACTTTTGCAGGACCCTTTCCTGAACGCGCTGCGTCGCGAGCATGTGCCAGTGTCCATTTATCTGGTCAACGGCATCAAGCTGCAGGGCCAGATCGAATCTTTTGACCAGTACGTCGTGCTGTTGCGCAACACAGTCACCCAGATGGTCTACAAGCATGCCATTTCCACCATCGTTCCCGGTCGTGCTGTCAACCTGACCGCACAGGATACCGGCGAAGCCGCCAGCTGATCCTTGCCTGATGGCCCGCGCGCCATTCCCGCACAAAGGCCCCAAACGGATTGACTGATTCCAACCAACCTTCTGCAGCGCCGACCCTCCTGGTCGGCGTTGACTTTGGGCTGCCGCATTTTGACGAAGGCCTGGTCGAACTCGGCTTGCTGGCCGAGTCGGGCGGGCTGCAACCGGTGGCCCGTCTGACCTGCAAGCGCAAGGCACCCGATCCTGCGCTGTTCGTGGGCAGCGGCAAAGCCGACGAGATCAAGGAACTCGCAACGCTGCATGGCGCCCGGGAGGTGCTCTTTGATCAGGCGCTGAGCCCTGCGCAGCAGCGCAACCTGGAGCGGCACATCGGGTTGCCGGTCAACGACCGCACCTTGCTGATCCTCGAAATATTTGCCCAGCGCGCGCGCAGCCACGAGGGCAAACTGCAGGTTGAACTGGCCCGTCTGCAATACCTGAGCACACGCCTGGTGCGGCGCTGGACCCACCTCGAGCGCCAGACCGGCGGGATCGGTTTGCGGGGCGGTCCGGGCGAAACCCAGATCGAACTGGACCGCCGCATGATCGGCGAGGCCATCAAGCGCACCAAGGAGCGGCTCGTCAAGGTCAAGAAACAGCGCAATACCCAGCGCCGCCAGCGCGAGCGCAACCAGACCTTCAAGATCTCGCTGGTGGGCTACACCAACGCCGGCAAATCCACGCTCTTCAATGCCCTGGTCAAGGCGCGCGCCTACGCTGCCGACCAGCTCTTTGCCACCCTCGACACCACCACCCGCCAGCTGTATCTGGGGGAGGCTGGTCGCTCGGTCTCGCTGTCTGACACGGTGGGTTTCATCCGTGACTTGCCACACGGCCTGGTTGAGGCTTTTCAGGCCACCTTGCAGGAGGCCACCGAAGCCGATTTGCTGCTGCACGTGGTCGATGCTTCCAACCCGGATTTCCCGGAGCAGATGGCCGAAGTGCAGAAGGTGCTGGCCGAAATCGGCGCCCAGGACCTGCCCCAGCTGCTGGTGTTCAACAAAGCCGATGCCTTGTCCGACGAACGCCAGCCACTGGCGACGGAGGACTTCTATGAGGTCGACGGCCAGCCTGTGCCCAGGATTTTTGTCAGCGCCAGAACGGGGCAGGGGCTGGACCTTTTGCGGCACGCACTGGCGCGGACCGTGCGTGAGCGTCTGCCTCCGTCCGAGGCGCCCGAATTCGATGCCCGCGGCTTGCCCCGGGAATACCTGTCTGCCGACCCTGAATCACCCGAAGATTTCGGCACAATGTGAGCTTCTCAGAACGTCAAGCACCATGAATTTCCATCTGCCTGCCCTCCGATGGGCCGCTCTGCCGGCACGCATCCGTGGCATGTTCAACCTCAATGACCCCCGCTGGGGCCGAGGTGACGACAAGCCTTCTGACGCCGAACCGACCCCGCCCTCGGGCCAGATTCCGGGTCAGGACAACCGTCCCAAAGGGCCGGCCGGTGGCCCGCCTGATCTGGACGAGCTCTGGCGCGATTTCAATCAGAAACTGAGCCAGCTGTTCGGAGGCAAAGGCGGTGGCTCACGACCTCCCGGAGGGGGCAAGGGTGGCGGTCTGCCAGGCTTCCTTGGCAATCTGGGCCTGGGTGTGGTTCTCGGCGCGGCGGTCCTGGTCTGGCTGGGCACGGGCTTTTTCATCGTGCAGGAAGGCCAGCAGGCCGTCATCACACAGTTCGGCAAATACAAATCCACCGTGGGTGCCGGTTTCAACTGGCGCATGCCCTGGCCCGTCCAGCGCCACGAACTGGTCTATGTCTCGCAGATCCGTTCGGTCGACATCGGGCGTGACAACATCATCAAGGCCACCGGCCTGCGTGAATCGGCCATGCTGACCGAAGACGAGAACATCGTCGAGATCAAATTCGCGGTGCAGTACCGGCTCAATGACGCGCGCGCCTATCTGTTCGAGAGCAAGAACCCGACCGAAGCCGTGGTGCAGGCCGCCGAGACTGCTGTGCGCGAAGTGGTGGGCAAGATGAAGATGGACTCGGCCCTCGCCGAAGAGCGTGACCAGATCGCTATCCGCGTGCGTCAGCTGATGCAGACCATCCTGGACCGCTACAAGGTCGGCATCGAGGTGGTAGGCATCAACCTGCAGCAGGGCGGGGTGCGTCCGCCCGAGCAGGTACAGGCCGCTTTTGACGATGTGCTCAAAGCCGGTCAGGAACGCGAACGCGCCAAGAACGAGGCGCAGGCCTATGCCAACGATGTGGTGCCAAGGGCTGTGGGCGCCGCCTCGCGACTGAAGGAAGAAGCCAATGCCTACCGTGAGCGCATCGTGGCGCAGGCCGAGGGTGATGCCCAGCGCTTCAAGGCCATCCTGCCCGAATACCAGAAGGCGCCGCAGGTCACCCGTGACCGCCTCTACACCGAGACCTTCCAGCAGGTTTACAGCAGTGTGACCAAGGTGCTGGTGGACAGCAAACAGGGCTCCAACCTGCTGTACCTGCCGCTTGACAAGATCCTTCAGCAGGTCAGCAACCCGGCTTCGACCGCGGCACCAGCCACGTCTTCAGCCGACGCAACCTCGGGGACCAATGGGGCGGGTGCGATCGGTCTGCCTGCAGACCCCCGTTCCCGTGATAACCAGCGTTCACGTGATCGCGACGCTCGATAAGGATTGCCGAAAATGAACCGTTTGGGATTGTGGGTGAGTTCGGTCCTGGTGCTGCTGGCACTGCTCGGCTCGACCTTGTTTGTGGTGGACCAGCGCCAGTTCGGCGTCGTTTATGCCCTGGGCCAGATCAAGGAAGTGGTGACCGAGCCGGGTTTGCACTTCAAACTGCCGCCGCCGTTGCAAAACGTCAATTACATCGACAAGCGCCTGCTGACGCTGGACAGCCCTGACACCGAGCCGATGCTCACGGCCGAGAAGCAGCGCGTCGTGATTGACTGGTTTGTGCGCTGGCGCATCACCGATCCGCAGGCCTACATCCGCAACGTGGGTCTGGACGAAAAAGCCGGTGCCAACCAGCTCAACCGTGTGGTACGCAACGCTTTCCAGGAAGAAATCAACAAGCACACTGTCAAGGAACTGCTTTCGCTCAAGCGCGATGTGCTGATGACCGACGTCAAGCGCGAAGTGCTGGAAGTGGTCAAGGGCGGAGACAAGCCCTGGGGCGTGGACATTGTGGACGTGCGCATCACCCGTGCCGACTATGTGGACACCATCACCGAGTCGGTGTATCGCCGCATGGAGGCTGAGCGCAAGCGCGTGGCCAACGAGTTGCGATCGACCGGTGCTGCAGAAGGCGAAAAGATCCGCGCCGACGCCGATCGCCAGCGTGAGGTGACGATTGCCAATGCATACCGCGACGCCCAGAAGATCAAGGGCGAAGGCGATGCCCAGGCGGCCCGCATTTACGGCGAGGCCTTCGGCCGCGATCCGCAGTTTGCCCAGTTCTACCGCAGCCTTGAAGCCTACAAGGCCAGTTTTGCCAAGAAAAGCGACATCATGGTGCTTGATCCGGCCAGTTCGGATTTCTTCAAGACCATGCGCGGTTCGGGCGCTGTCGCACCGGCCCGCAAATAAGCCGGGCAGGGCATTGTTTTGGACGTCTGGCTGCTGGCCCTGGGCCTGATGCTCGTGCTCGAAGGGCTGCTGCCCATGGTGGCGCCCAGTCGCTGGCGCCACCTGTTTACGCAGATGCTGCAGCTGCACGACGGCCAGATCCGGTTTTTTGGTGTCTTCATGGTGCTGGCTGGTCTGGCGCTGGTCTGGTGGATTGGCTGAAAGCCCCGGAAAATCCGGTTCTGAACCGGTAAAATCCTCTTTTTAACCGTCTACCTACTTCCCCATGTCCGCTTGGGTCCTCCCGGATCACATCGCCGATGTCTTGCCTTCCGAGGCCCGCCACATCGAAGAACTCCGACGCGAACTGCTCGACACCGCCCGTGGCTATGGCTACGAGCTGGTCATGCCGCCGCTGCTCGAATACATCGACTCCCTGCTGACCGGCACCGGTGAAGCGCTGGACCTGCAGACCTTCAAGCTGGTGGATCAACTCTCGGGCCGCACACTCGGTCTGCGCGCCGACACCACGCCGCAAGTGGCCCGCATCGACGCCCACCTGCTGGGCCGCAGCGGCCTGACGCGCCTGTGCTATTGCGGCCCGGTGCTGCACACCCGTCCGGCACGTCCGCACGCCACCCGCGAGCCGCTGCAGTTCGGCGCCGAAATCTACGGCCATGCCGGCCCCGAAGCCGATCTGGAAATCCTGCAGCTGGCCATCGACAGCCTGGGCGCCGCCAAGGTCACCGGCCTGCATCTGGACCTGGCCGACGCCCGCATCGTCGCCAGCCTGCTGGAGGGGCAGGCCCTGAGCGATGAAGTCCGCCACGACATCCATGCCGCACTGGCCGTCAAGGATGCCGCCAGCCTGGCGCGTCTCACCGCCGGTTTGCCGGCCGACCGCCGCAATGGTCTGCTGGCGCTGGTGACGCTGTACGGTGACGCGTCCATTCTGGACAAGGCCGCGCAGCAACTGCCCAGGCTGCCCGCCATTGAACAGGCCCTGGCCCAGCTGCGCTGGCTGGCCGCGCAGGTGCAAGGCATGGCCATCAGCTTTGACCTGGGTGATTCGCGCGGCTATGCCTACTACAGCGGTATCCGTTTTGCCATCTACGCCAAGGGCGCCTCGGATGCGCTGGTGCGCGGCGGCCGCTACGACGGCGTAGGCGCCGTGTTCGGCCACCGCATCGACCGCGACCGCCCGGCCGTGGGCTTCTCGCTGGACCTCAAGGAGCTGGTGGCCGCCGTACCGGCGCTGCCACTGCGCACCGCCATCCGCGCCCCCTGGGGCGATGCACCGGCCCTGCGCGCCGCCATTGCCAGCCTGCGCCAGCGCGGAGAGACCGTGGTCTGCGTGCTGCCGGGCCACGAAGACGAAATCGACGAATTCCATTGTGACCGCGAGCTGGTTGAAGCCGCCGGCCAGTGGGTGATCCAAGCCATCTGATCAGAGAAACAAGCATGAACACAACTCAAGGCCGCAACGTGGTCGTCGTCGGCACCCAGTGGGGCGACGAAGGCAAAGGCAAACTGGTCGACTGGCTGACCGAATCCGCGCAGGGCGTGGTGCGCTTCCAGGGCGGCCACAACGCCGGCCACACGCTGGTCATCAATGGGGTCAAGACCGCGCTGCACCTGATTTCCAGCGGCATCATGCGCGCGGGCGTCAAGTGCTACATCGGTAACGGCGTGGTGCTGTCGGTGCCCAAGCTGCTCGAAGAAATCGCAGGGCTCGAAAAGGCGGGCGTAGAAGTGCGCTCGCGCCTGCGAGTGTCCGAAGCCTGCCCGCTGATCCTGCCTTACCACGTGGCCCTTGATGTGGCCCGTGAAGCCGCCAAGGAAAAGTCCGGCACCGAGAAAATCGGCACCACCGGTCGCGGCATCGGTCCGACCTACGAAGACAAGGTGGCCCGCCGTGCCCTGCGCGTGCAGGACCTGAAATACCCCGAGCGCTTTGCCGCCAAGCTGCGCGACAACCTGGCGCTGCACAACGACGTGCTGGTCAACCACCTGCACGCCTCGCCCGTGGACTTTGACACCGTCTTCAATGAAGCCATGGCCTACGCCAAGGAGCTGGCCCCGATGGTGGCAGACGTCTCGCGCGAGCTCAACGAAGCCCACAAGGCCGGCGCCAACCTGCTGTTCGAGGGCGCGCAGGGCACGCTGCTCGACGTCGATCACGGCACCTACCCCTTTGTGACGTCGAGCAACTGCGTGGCCGGCAATGCCGCCGCAGGCTCGGGCGTGGGTCCGGGCATGCTGCACTATGTGCTGGGCATCACCAAGGCCTACTGCACCCGCGTGGGTGGCGGCCCGTTCCCGACCGAACTCGAGTGGGAAAAGGAAGGCACAGATCGGAAGAGCACACGTCTGAACTCCAGTCACACTGGTAGATCGCGTATGCCGTCTTCTGCTTG
>CAXRGK010000172.1:0-2428 GCA_964230145.1 Burkholderiaceae bacterium
CTACCAGTGTGACTGGAGTTCAGACGTGTGCTCTTCCGATCTAGCGCCAAGGACGTGCTGGAGCAGATCAAGAAGGCCGTGGGCTGAACTTTTACTCACCGTTCGGGCTGAGCTTGTCGAAGCCCCTCTGCCCTTCGACCCTTCGACAGGCACAGGACAGGCCAAGCTCAGGGCGAACGGTTCAGGAAACACGTACGTGACCCCCGAGCAACTTCTCCAAGGTTTACTGCACGGCACTGCGCCGGTGCAGCGCCGCGCCATGGCCAAGGCGATCACGCTGCTCGAATCCACCCGGACTGACCACCGCCTGCTGGCCGATGAGCTGCTGACCGGTCTGCTGCCCCACACCGGAAAGTCGTTTCGGCTGGGCATCAGCGGTGTGCCGGGCGTGGGCAAGTCCACCTTCATCGAAGCGCTGGGCCTGTACCTGATTGGGCAGGGCCACCGCGTGGCGGTGCTCGCGGTCGATCCCTCGTCCACTGTGTCGGGCGGTTCGATTCTGGGCGACAAGACGCGCATGGAGCACCTGTCGGTGCACCCCGATGCCTACATCCGCCCCAGCCCGTCCAGCGGCACGCTGGGCGGTGTGGCCGAAAAAACCCGCGAGTCCATGCTGGTGTGCGAAGCCGCGGGCTACGACGTGGTGATCGTCGAGACCGTGGGCGTGGGCCAGAGCGAGACAGCGGTGGCCAACATGACCGACATGTTCTGCCTGCTGCAGCTGCCCAATGCGGGCGACGATCTGCAGGCCATCAAGAAGGGCGTGATGGAAATCGCCGATTTGGTGGTCATCAACAAGGCCGACATCGACGCCAACGCCGCGATGCGCGCCGAGGCGCAAATCACCAGTGCCTTGCGCCTGCTGGGCCTGCACGGTGGTCGTGAATCCGCTCAATTCGAGTCCGATACCGTTCGCCCTGAGCTTGTCGAAGGGCATTTGCAGGCAGGCGCTTCGACAAGCCCAGCGCGAACGCAACGGTGGCACCCCAAGGTCGTCAAGATCAGCGCCTTGCTGGGGCAGGGCGTGGACGCCTTCTGGGCGGCCGTTCAGGAATTCAAAAGCTTGCAGACCGCGAACGGCAAGTTCGCGCTGCGCCGAGAAAAACAGGCCCTGGCCTGGATGTGGGAACGCATCGAAGCCGGCCTGCGGCAGAGCTTTCGCACGCAGCCGCGCGTCAAAGAGCTGCTGCCCAGTTTGAGTCAGCAAGTCAGCCAGGGGCAGGTGGCCGCGTCCACCGCTGCCCGTCAGCTGCTGAGTGCTTTTCAGGACCATTTCTCCGTGGGGGTCGAAAGTTCCCCACCCGTTCGGGCTGAGCTTGTCGAAGCCCTTTTACCCACCCAACCCCACCCTTCGACTGACCCAGGGCGAACGGGCAGTTGAGTGCATGCCCCATTTTTGAGAGAGAACCACCATGCAAGACATCATTGAACAACTCGAAAAAAAGCGCGCTGCAGCGCGCCTGGGCGGCGGCCAAAAGCGCATCGATGCCCAGCACAGCAAAGGCAAGCTCACCGCGCGTGAACGCATCGAGGTGCTGCTCGACGAAGGCACCTTCGAAGAGTGGGACATGTTCGTGGAGCACCGCTGCACCGACTTCGGCATGGAGGGCAACAAGATCCCCGGCGACGGTGTGGTGACCGGCTACGGCATGATCAACGGCCGTCTGGTGTTCGTGTTCAGCCAGGACTTCACCGTCTACGGCGGTGCCCTGTCCGAAACGCATGCCGAGAAGATCTGCAAGATCATGGACCAGGCCATGAAGGTCGGCGCGCCGGTGATTGGCCTGAACGACTCGGGCGGCGCCCGCATTCAGGAAGGCGTGGCCTCTCTGGGCGGCTATGCCGAAGTGTTCCAGCGCAACGTGATGGCCAGCGGTGTGATCCCGCAGATCAGCATGATCATGGGCCCGTCCGCCGGTGGTGCGGTGTACTCGCCAGCGCTGACCGACTTCATCTTCATGGTCAAGGACACGTCCTACATGTTTGTGACCGGCCCCGAAGTAGTGAAGACCGTGACGCACGAGGAAGTGACCGCCGAAGAGCTGGGCGGCGCCCTGACGCACACCACCAAGAGCGGTGTGGCCGACATGGCTTTCGAGAACGATGTGGAGGCGCTGCTCATGCTGCGCCGCCTGTTCAACTACCTGCCGCTCAACAACAAGGAAAAGGCTCCGGTTCGCAAGAGCGGCGACCCGATCGAGCGCATGGACCTGAGCCTCGACACCCTGGTGCCCGAGAACCCCAACAAGCCCTACGACATGAAGGAACTCATCGTCAAGACGGTGGACGATGGCGACTTCTTCGAACTGCAACCCGACTACGCCAAGAACATCCTGATCGGCTTTGCCCGCATGGACGGCCAGACCGTGGGCATCGTGGCCAACCAGCCGCTGGTGCTGGCCGGTTGCCTGGACATCAAGTCGAGCAT
>CAXRGK010000173.1:0-3518 GCA_964230145.1 Burkholderiaceae bacterium
GTACCCGCAGCATGAGGCGCCCGCCACAGGCCACACTCACCGGGCGGATTCAAAACCGCATGGCCTGGACCAAACCGCCGCCTCAAGCAGTGGGGTACGTCCCCGGCAACAGAATCGACTTGTCCACCGTGTCGATCTTCGTGTGACCGCAAAACGCCATCGAAATATCGAGTTCCTTGTGGATGATCTCCAGGCATTTGGTCACGCCGGCTTCGCCCATGGCGCCCAGGCCGTAAAGGAAAGGCCGGCCGATGTACACGCCGCGCGCGCCCAGCGCGCGGGCGCGCAGCACGTCCTGGCCCGAACGCACGCCGCCGTCCATGTGGACTTCGATCTGGTTGCCCACGGCCTGCACGATGGACGGCAGCGCTTCGATGCTCGACTGCGCGCCATCAAGCTGACGGCCGCCGTGGTTGGAGACGATCAGCGCATCAGCGCCGGACTGCACCGCCAGTTTGGCGTCTTCCACGTCCTGGATGCCCTTGAGGATGAGCTTGCCGCCCCAGCGTTGCTTGATCCATTCCACATCGCCCCAGTTGAGCGCCGGGTCGAACTGCTGGGCGGTCCAGCTCGAGAGGCTGCTCATGTCGGCCACGCCGGTCACATGGCCGACGATGTTGCCGAACTGGCGGCGCGGCGTGCCCAGCATGCCCAGCGCCCAGCGTGGCTTGGTGGCGATGTTGATCATGTTCTTGACCGTGAGCTTGGGCGGTGCCGACAGGCCGTTTTTCAGGTCCTTGTGGCGCTGGCCCAGGATCTGCAGGTCCAGCGTGAGCACCAGCGCGCTGCAATTGGCGGCCTTGGCGCGGTCGATCAGGCGCTCGATGAAGCCACGGTCCTTCATCACATACAGCTGGAACCAGAAGCCTTCGCCGGCGTGCTTGGCCACGTCTTCGATCGAGCAGATGCTCATGGTCGAGAGGGTGAAGGGGATGCCGAATTTTTTGGCGGCGCGTGCGGCCAGGATTTCGCCGTCGGCGTGCTGCATGCCGGTCAGGCCGGTGGGTGCAATGGCCACCGGCATGGCGACCGGCTGGCCGATCATGGTGGAGGCGGTGCTGCGGTTTTCCATGTTCACGGCCACGCGCTGGCGGAACTTGATCTTGTGGAAATCGCTCTCGTTGGCGCGGTAGGTGCCTTCGGTCCAGGAGCCGCTGTCGGCGTAGTCGTAGAACATGCGCGGCACGCGTTTTTCGGCCAGGCGGCGCAGGTCTTCGATGTTGGTGATCACGGTCATGGAACGGTCTCCTGTGGGGGGTATCTGGGCTGCCCCGATGTTAGCGACAGCCGTCTGGGCCGGCTTTGAAACGCTGTCGCCTGTGTTTGAAATTTATTGCAGCGGCTGGCGCGGCTCGTCCTGGCCCAGGGGTTCGATCCATTGCAGCTGACGCTCCAGCACCGCCAGCGTGGCCTCGGAAGGGTCCTGGCCCGACGCCTGGCGCGCCGTGATGCGTTGGCGCAGCACCTCGATCGGGGCTTCGGGCGCCAGGATGTGGAAGGGGCAGCGCCTGGTCCTGGCCAGGCTGGCAAAGGCGTCCCGCTCGTGCCGCCGCAAAAATGCAGCGTCCACCACCACGGTCCAGCCGGCCTGCAGCAGCTGGTCTGCACGTTCAAGCAGGGCGGCGTAGGTCCGGGCGCTGGCTTGCGGGCCGTAGAACACATCTCGCTGCTCGGGCGCGCTGGCCTGCAGCGGCGCCAGACCGTGCAGGCGCTTGCGCTCCACATCCGAACGCAGGCGCAGGGCACGGCTGCCGCTGTAGCGCAGCAGCCACTGCCCGGCGGCGTGGCTTTTGCCGCAGCCCGAGAGCCCGGGGGTGATCAGCAGCCGGGGGGCTTCGGGCCGGGCCATGTGCTGTGCGAGTTGCAGGTAAAGCCGTATGTCGGCATCGCAGCCAGCGCGGGCCTGTGTGTCATCGGGCGGGAGCTGGGCGCGCCGGATGGCGGCGACTTTGGCACGAACCAAGGCCAGGTAGACCGCGAAAAAGGGCAGCACCTGCGTTGCCGACACATCGCCACTGGCATCGATCCATTCGCTCAGCAACACATGGGCCAGGCCGGGGCGCCCCATGCGTTGCAGGTCCATCCAGGTGAAGGCCAGATCGCTGGCCACATCCACCCAGCGCAACGTGTCGTTGAATTCAATGGCATCGAAGGGCACCACCTCGCCGTCGATCAGCACCAGATTGGCCAGGTGCAGGTCGCCATGGCCTTCGCGCACGCGACCCTGGCGGCGGCGCTCGGCCAGCCGCACCGCCAGCTGCGGCCAATGGGCATGGCCCCAGGCCGTGATGTCTGCCAGCAGGGCCTGATCGTTCGCATCGTTCAGCAGTCGCTGCAGCGTATGCAGGTTGTCGCGGACCACGGCCTGCACGGTGTCGGGCTGGCCCCAGGGTTGGCCATCGGGGGCCATGGCGGCGGTGTGCTGGATCGTCGCCATGCGCTGCGCCAGCTGGACGATGTGCGCGGCCTGCAGATCGCCGCGGTGGCAGAGGTGGTCCAGCCGGCCGGCTTCGTCGAAGCGGTGCATGTGCACGGCGAACTCGATGGCCGCCGCTTCATCCGCGCCAGGGCGGCCCCAGCGCGGCGCTTCGGGCGTACCGAGGATCGGCAGCACTTCACGGTAGATCGGCTGCCCGGCAGTCTGGGGCGCAAAGCGGCGGTTCACGCGCAGCTCGGCCTCGCAGGCGGCTTGTCGCCGAGGCAGCGTGCTGAAGTCCATGAAACCCAGCTGAACCGGCTTCTTGATCTTGTAGGCCGAATCTCCGGCCAGCAGCACCCAGGCGCCATGGGTCTGCACCAGCGTCACGTGATCGACCTGGCCCGGGTAAAGCCCGGGGTCGAGCAGGGCGCGGATCAGGGGCGGCAGCGACAGGTCCATGCACCGACTGTACGCCAGCGGGGTGTCGACTGCGCATCAGCCGCGCTGGAGCGCTCGCGGTATGGTGCTGGCTGGAAATCACCCTGCCAGGACACCATGAACCTTGCCCACCTGCTGCAACGCCAGGCCCTGCAAAGCCCCGAGCGCCCCGCCATTCTGGAAGCCGAGCGCCTGCACGCCACCCATGGCCAGTGGGCCGACCGCGCCGCCCGGCTGGGCGCCGCCATGCAGGCACAGGGCCTGCAGCAGGGAGACCGGGTGCTGCTCTTCATGCGCAACCATCCGCGTTATCTGGAATTCATGTTCGGCTGCTGGTGGGCCGGGCTGGTGGTGGTGCCGGTCAACAACAAGCTGCACCTCAAGGAGGTGCAGTGGATCGCCGACAACGCACAGGCGCGCTGGGCCTTCGTCACCAAGGACCTGGTGCCGCAGCACACCGACCTGACCGGATTGCAGGGGGTGGTGGAGGCCGACGGCCCGCAAGCCGATGCCCTGCTGCAGCACGCCGCGCCCTTGAGCGCCGTCGTCGAACGCCATACAGACGACACCGCCTGGCTGTTCTACACCAGCGGCACCACCGGCCGGCCCAAGGGCGTGATGATCCCGCACCGCAACCTGATGACCATGGGTCTGGGTTACT
>CAXRGK010000174.1:0-3530 GCA_964230145.1 Burkholderiaceae bacterium
GCGCAGGACCTGGGCTGGGTGGGCGACGACGTCTGGCATGCCCACTGCGTCAAGCTCGACGACGAGGGCATCAGCCTGTTTGCCGCCACCCGCACCGGCGTGGCCCACTGTCCCTGCAGCAACATGCGCCTGGCCAGCGGCATCGCCCCGATCCGCCGCATGATCGATGCCGGAGTGCCGGTGGGTCTGGGCGTGGACGGCAGCGCCAGCAACGACGCAGCGCACATGGTCAATGAAGCACGCCAGGCCATGCTGCTGGCGCGGCTGCGCAAGTCGCTCGAGCCACCGCGTGTCGAGAACGGACGCACGGTGTTCGGTTGCGACACCGCCCCGCTGGAGATGACCGCCCGCGACGCCCTGCGGCTGGCGACCCGCGGCGGCGCCGAGGTGCTGGGTCGTCAGCACGACATCGGCCAGATCACGCCGGGCTACTGCGCCGATCTGGCGTTGTTCGATCTGGACACCCTGCCGATGGCCGGCGGTGCGGTCCATGATCCGGTAGGCAGTCTGCTGCTGTGCGCCAGCGCGCCCACGCGGCACACGGTGGTGCATGGCCGCGTGGTGGTGCGTGACGGGCAACTCACCACTGTCGACCTGGGGCCCTTGATCGAACGGCACAACCGGCTGGCGGCCCAGCTGGCCGAAAGCGCCCGCAGCGCCTGAACGGATCAAACCACCTCGAACGCCATCAGGCCGGTGGCCGTGTTGGAGATCGGGATGTGGTAGTTGCGGTGCACTTCCTTCACACGCGGACCGGCCACGGTCAGGGCAGCGCGCATGGCCAGCCACATCAGCAATTCGACACCCTGGGTACCGGTTTTCTCGACCAGGTCCAGGCTGCTGAACTGGGTGGCCCACTCGGGGTTGCCCACCAGACTGTCCATGAACTGCAGGTCGAAGGCCTTGTTGATGAAACCGGCACGTTCACCATCGAGCTGATGGCTCAGGCCACCAGACGCCAGCACGGCGACTTTCTTGTCGCTGTCCCACGAGGCAATGGCTTCGCCCACGGCCTTGCCCAGGGCATACACACGCTTGGCCGAGGGCAACGGGAACTGCACGGTGTTGATGTTGACCGGCACGATGGTCACGGGCGCTTCGCCTTCGGGCCAGAAGAGCTTGAGCGGCAGCGTGCAGGCGTGGTCCACCAGCATTTCCTGGCAAGTCACGATATCGAATTCCTTGTCGATCAGCTGGTTGATGATGTGCCAGGACAAGTCCAGCTCACCACGGAAAGATGGCAGTTTGGGGATGCCCCAGCCTTCGTCGGCGTTGTCGTATTGCGATGCAGCGCCCACCGCAAAGGTCGGCATCTTGTCCAGGAAAAAGTTCAGGCCGTGGTCGTTGTAGAAGATGACCATCACATCGGGCTTGTGTTCGCCCAGCCATTGCTGCACTGGCGGGTAGCCGGCGAAAAACGGAGCCCAATAGGGCTCGGCCTGCAGGCCCTTGTGGATGGCGCCGCCGATGGCGGGGATGTGCGAAGAGGCGAGACCGCCGATGAGTTGTGCCATGGGGATATTCCTAATCAGTTGGTGACAGAGCTAAAGATCTGTCACACAAAGTCACTCAGATGCGTAAGCCTGCAGCTTGGCCTTGAATTCGTCCTTGGTCATGCCGGTCTGCTGGGCGCCGATGTCCTGCATGTCCAGGCCGAAGATGCCGGCGAACTTGGCCAGGTAATAGGCGTTGCCCCCGGCGTCGATGAGCTGCAGCACCTGGCGCGAGCGGATGGCGGCCTTCTGCGCCTCGGTCAGCTGGTATTTCGTCATGTAGGCCTCTTCGTCCTTCTGGAACTCGGCGCGGTTGGCGGCTTCGTTGAACGAAAAGCACATTTTGTTGAGGGCGTAGCCCTTGCGTGCGGCGTCGCCATCAAACGGGGTGGTGCCTTCAATGCAGCGCTTTTCCATGCAGGTCTCCTGGTGAACTTCGTGCAGTGTCGCGCCCATAAAACATTCAATCAATGCATGATTTATGATTTGATTAATGAGTCATTTCGATTGGTTGGATCTCGACGCCCGGCTGCTGCGCCTGCTGGTGGCGGTGGTGGACACCGGCTCGATCACGGGTGCGGCCCAGCGCCTGGGCGTGACGCAGTCGGCCGTGAGCCACCTGCTGGACAAGCTGCGCAGCATCACCGGGGACGCGCTCTTCACCAAATCCGGGCGCGGCATCGTGGCGACCGCGCGGGCATTGACGCTGGCCGAGCGTGCCCGCGAACTGCTGGCCGATCTGGAACGCTTTGCGCAAAGCGAAACCTTTGACCCCGCGCACTGGCAGACCACCTTCACCATCGCCGCCAACGACTTTCAGCGCGATGCCCTGCTGCCCGCGCTGATGCAGCGCCTGCGCCAGCAGGCCCCAGGGGTGTCGCTGCGCGTGATTGCATCGGACGTGCCCACGCCCGAGATGCTGCGCCAGCAGCAGTGCCAGCTCATCATCAGCCCGCGCCCGCCCGAGGGCACGGACATCGTGCAAAAGCGTTTGTTTGCCGACCGCTACCGGGTGTTCTACGACCCGGCCGTGCGTGAGGCCCCGCGCACCCGCAAGGCCTATCTGGCGGCCGAGCATGTGACCGTGCTGTACGCGCCGCAGCGCCCGCTCGACCTGGACCAGTACCTGCTGAGCAAGGGCATCGAGCGGCGTTTTCGGGTCATGGTTCCAGGCTTTGCCGGGTTGCCGGCTTTCATTCGCGGCACCGACCTGCTGACCACTGTGCCCGGCCTGATGCGCGAACACCTGATGCGCGGCCTGCATGATGCCGAAGTGCCGGTGCCCTGCCCCACCATGCCGATGTACATGATCTGGCACCTGCGGCACCATCAGGACATGGCACATCGCTGGCTGCGCGCCCAGCTTGAAGCCGTGGCCAAACCGCTGACTTGCACGTCCTGAACAGGGCGCCAACAGGCGCTTCGCCAGAAGACGGTCCACGTGTGGCCGGCATTAATAAGCATGCTTAGAATGACCGATGGACACCCCATGATCACGGAGACAACCATGAACGACCTCGGACGACTGGAAGACCTGCCCAAGTCATACGTGCAGGAACTGCGGGACCTGAATCTGGTGCCGCTGTGGCCCAGCCTGCGCGCCGTGCTGCCGCCCAGGGTGCCCACCCGCCAGACCCAGCCCACCCACTGGGCCTACAGCACGCTCAAGCCCCTGTTGCTGCAGGCCGGCGAGCTGACGCCGATTGAAAAAGCCGAGCGCCGTGTGCTGGTGCTGGCCAACCCCGGCCACGGCCTGGAAAACATGAAGGCCAGCCCCGCCATGTACTTGGGCATGCAACTGCTGCTGCCCAATGAATGGGCGCCCAGCCACAAGCACACACCCAATGCGGTGCGCATGATCGTTGAAGGCGAAGGCGCCTACACCACGGTGGATGGCGAAAAATGCCCCATGAGCCGTGGCGACCTGATCCTCACACCCACCGGCCTGTGGCACGAGCACGGCCACGACGGTACCGACCCAGTGGTCTGGCTCGATGTCCTCGATCTGCCCCTGGTCTATTACATGGAGGCGAGCTA
>CAXRGK010000175.1:0-2548 GCA_964230145.1 Burkholderiaceae bacterium
CCCATGGCGAGCCGCAGCGGCTGGAAGACCTGGCGTCGCACGCCTGCCTCGTTGTGCGAGAAAACGGCGGAGACACCGGACAGGGCCATCGCTTTGACCAGTGGTGGCTGAACCGGGACGGCCAAGGCAAGCGCACACCGGTCACGGTGTCCGGTCCGCTGTCAAGCAATTCAGGGGAGCTGGTGCGCGACTGGTGTCTGGCAGGGCACGGCATCATGCTGCGCAGCCTGTGGGATGTGGCCGAGCCTCTGGCCCGCGGCGCACTGGTACGGGTGCTGCCCGACTGGGCCATGCACGACGCCGATGTGCACTGGCTGGCCCCCTACCGGGCCCACATGCCGCAGCGTTTGCGACTGCTGCAGGAGTTTCTGGCGCAGCGCTTTGCGGGCGCGCCGTGGCATACAACAGGAATCCAAGCACGGCAGGAACGTACCCCTGCGCGCGGACAGCCTTCGGCCGCGAGGGCGGCCTGCTGCAACGAATTCAGCTCGACTTGACCGGCGCAGGCCGCACCACCAGGCTCACACCCACCGCTGTGATGGCCGTGCCCAGCAAAGTGATGGCGGTGATCTGCTCGTCAAACAGCACCCAGGCGATCAGCGCTGTCGTCGGCGGCACCAGGTACATCAGGCTGGCCACGGTGGCCGCGGCACCACGCTGGATCAGCAGGTACAGCAAGGACGAGCCGCCCAACGTCAGCCCCAGTACCGACCAGGCCATGGCCCCCATGAGTTGCCCATTCCACTGCATGCCTTCGGGCTCCAGCGCAGCCAGCGGAATCGTCACCAGCGCCGCTGCCATCAGCTGCACCGTGTTGGCAGTGCGCACATCGCAGGGCTGAACAAAACGCTTTTGATACAGCGTGCCGCTGGTGATGGCCAGCAGCGCCATCACGGCCCAGCCCATGTTTTCGGGGGTGACGTGGTCCAACGGCGTGCCCTGCGTGAATTTGCGCGACACCACCATGACCAGCCCGGCAAAGCCCAGCAGCAGGCCCAGCCACTGGCGGCGCGTGACGCGGTGCTGGCCCTCGCCTGCGCCCATCGTGGACAGCCAGATGGCGGTGAGCACTGGCTGGATGCCCACGATCAGCGAAGACAGACCCGAACCCATGCCGGCCTTCACTGCCGCCCAAACGCCGCCCAGGTAGCCCGCATGCATCAGCACGCCGGTCACAGCCAGGTGCAGGGCCTGTCGGCTGTCTTTGGGCCAGGCCACACGGGCCAGCACGATCCACGGCAAAAAGCAGAGGATGGAAAAAAAGTAACGCCAGAGCAGGAAGGTGAACGGCGGAGCATAAGGCATGCCGTAACGCGCCACAATGAAACCGGTGCTCCAGATCAGCACGAACACGGCAGGCATGGCTTTCACCCATGCCGTGGCTTGGCTTTCACTCATGCAGGGCTCATTTCACGCGGGCACGGATTTCAGGCAAGGCCTTTTGCATGTAATAGACCATCGACCAGACGGTCAGCACGGCCGCCGCCCAGATCAGCACATTGCCCCAGGCACGGGTGTCGATCAGGCCCAACAGCATGCCATCAAACAACAGGAAGGGAATGGCGACCATCTGCACCGTGGTCTTGACCTTGCCGATCATGTGCACCGCCACACTCTTGCTGGCCCCGATCTGGGCCATCCATTCGCGCAGGGAGGAAATCGCGATCTCGCGACCAATGATGATCAACGCCACAAGCACATGCACCCTATTCATGTGCACCAGGATCAGCAGCGAGGCGCACACCAGAAACTTGTCGGCTACCGGGTCCAGAAAAGCGCCAAAGGCCGAGGTCTGGTTGAGCCTGCGGGCCAGATAGCCGTCGAGCCAGTCGGTCACGGCAAACAGCACGAACATGATGGTGGCGATCTCGTTTTGCGCTGCGGGTGTCAGCCCCGGAAAGTAATACACCCCGACGATGAGCGGAATCGCGACGATGCGCGTCCAGGTCATGAGGGTGGGAATGGTCCAGAACATGGGCCGATTGTGCACCATGCAGGTGGCATCTTTCTGACATGAATTGTCTGGCCATGACTTTGTGGGAGGCCGCCCCTGCGGCCGAATGCATTCGCGCATTCGCGCGCGGGGGTGCGCTCCTACAGTAGGTCGTCAGTGCAGCGCCTGGTAAATCGCCTCGGCCAGTTCCTGCGAGATGCCTTCGACGGAAGCCAGGTCTTCGACGCTGGCTGCTTCCACACCCCGAACACCACCAAAACGCTGCAGCAGCCGCGCCCGCTTGCGCGGCCCGATGCCTGGGATTTCCTCGATCCGGCTGCCGCCTACGCGCACCTTGGCGCGCTGGGCCCGCATGCCGGTGATGGCAAAACGATGCGCCTCGTCGCGGATCTGCGCCACCAGCATGAGCGCGGCCGAATCCTTGCCCAGGTAGACCTTCTCCCTGCCATCGGCAAACACCAGTTCTTCCAAGCCCACCTTGCGGCCCTCGCCCTTTTCAACGCCCACGATGCGGGACAGGTCCAGCCCCAGATCGGTAAAGACTTCGCGAGCCATGGCCACCTGCCCCTTGCCGCCGTCGATCAGCACCAGGTC
>CAXRGK010000176.1:0-5065 GCA_964230145.1 Burkholderiaceae bacterium
GCGTGCCGACTTCGGCATCGGTGAGGGCATGTGGGCCAAGTTCGACGTCGTGGCCAACGAGATCACCGTGCATTTCAACCTCAACCTCAAATGATTTTTCAACCTGGAGTCTTTATGAAATCCTTCAAGCAACTCTCCCTCGCCGCTGCCCTGTTTGCCGCCCTGGCCGGTAGCGCCATCGCCGCGCCCGTGACCTACAACGTCGACGGCAGCCACACCTATCCGCGTTTCTCGTATTCGCACTTTGGCTACTCCACCCAGCTGAGCAGCTTCAAGAACACCAGCGGCAAGGTCGTGTTCGATGCCGAAGCCAAGACCGGCAGCGTGGACATCACCATCGACATGAAGTCGGTCAACACCGGCTTTGACGACTTCAACGGCCACATCCAGGGCGAAGACTTCCTGGACACCGCCAAATTCCCCACCGCCACCTTCAAGTCCACCAAGGTCGTGTTCGAAGGCGACAAGCCCAAGAGCATCGATGGCGTGCTGACCATCAAGGGCGTGAGCAAGCCCGTCACGCTCACCGTGACCCGCTTCCTGGCCATGCCGCACCCGATGATGAAGAAGCCCGCCATTGGCGCGGATGCCTTCACCACGATCAAGCGTTCTGAATTCAACGCTGGCAAGTTCGCGCCTTATGTGGGCGACGAAGTGCGCATCGACATCGCCCTCGAAGCGATCGCGCAATAAACGCCCGAAAAAAAGCGCCCCGACAAGGGGCGCTGTGAATCAACAGGTCGGGCAACTGCAAAGCCTGACCTCGCCATTGTACTGTATGTAAATACAGTTTCATTGAAGGCATGCCGGTGACAGCCAGGGTCACAGGCTGTGGGCACACTGCGGCGCATCGCATTTCACGGCCTGACCCATGACCTCCTCACGCAATGTTTTCATCACCGGTGGCACCAGCGGGATTGGCGCCGCCATCGCCCGCGCGTTTATTGCCACCGGCGCCAATGTCACGGCCACGGGTGCCACCGCTGCTGAAGTGCGGGCCGCCCAAGCCCACGGACCGAATGCCGGCATCGCCTTCGAGACGCTCGATGTGCGCGACGGCGACGCCGTCAAGGCACGGCTGGGGCAGTACGCCGGGCTGGACGTGCTGGTCAACTGCGCCGGCATCATCCAGCGCCAGGCCGAGCTGGAGCCCGAGGCTTTTGCGCGCACGGTGGACATCAACCTCAACGGCACCATGCGCACCTGCGCCGCTGCGCGCGAGGCGCTCAAGGCCCGCAGCGGCTGCATCGTCAACACCGCGTCCATGCTGAGTTTTTTTGGCGGGGGCCTGGTGCCCGGTTACAGCGCCAGCAAGGGCGGCGTGGCCCAGCTGACCAAGTCGCTGGCGATTGCCTATGCGCCCGACCACATCCGGGTGAACGCCGTGGCGCCAGGCTGGATCGCCACGCCCCTGACGCAGGCGCTGCAGGACGACCCAGCCCGAAGCGGTCCGATCCTGGCCCGCACGCCGCTGGCGCGCTGGGGCAAACCAGAAGACGTGGCCGACCCGGTGGTCTTTCTCGCCAGCGAGGCGGCGCGTTTCATCACCGGCGTGGTGTTGCCGGTCGATGGTGGCTATCTGATCAGCTGAGTCACTCGCCGCGGACCGTCAGCACGGCCACCGGCGACATGCGCACGATCTGTTCGGCGCCACTGCCCAGCAGCACCCGGTCCACGCCGCGGCGCCCGTGTGTGCCGACCACCACCAGATCAGCCCCCCAGCTGGCGGCTTCGTCGGCCACAGTCTGTCCCAGCCGCTGACCCGGCTGGTCCACCAGCTTGGTGTCGGCGGGCACGTTCAGGGCCTGCGCCGCGACCACCGCTTTTTGCAGCACCTCGGTGCCGCTTTTGCGGGCCGTCTCTACCAGAGCGCCCGAAAATTCGTAGCTGCTCAGGTAGCCCAGTTCGTCAATCGCGTGCAAGGCACGCACCTGGCCGTGGTCTTCCTTGGCCAGCTGGAGCGCGTAATCAAGGGCCTTGTTGGACGTGCTGCTGCCGTCCACGGGAACGAGGATCTTCTGGAAGGGAGGCATGGAGGGTTCTCCGTCATGTGGGTTCACCATGCTAGGCCCCGGCCTGATGCCGGGCCATTGATCTGCCGGTGTATGCCGGTCGGTGACGCTGTGCGTCTGCGCACCGATGCCGAAGCGCCCTGCGGCGAGCATGCCTGCCTTCATACCGGAGACACCCATGAACACTTCTCTCATTCAGGCGGGCGTGGTGGCCAGCCTTCTGGCCGTGACCGCCCAGGCCTGGGCCGTTCCCCTGACCGAGCGCGGGCACACCGAATACCAGCACCAGTGCGCCAGCTGCCACGGCACCACCGCCAAAGGCGACGGTCCGCTGCGCCCGTTCCTGGTCAAAGCGCCGTCGGACCTGACCACGCTGGCGCAGCGCCAAGGCGGCCAGCTGCACGAGCAGCAGTTGCGCGAGATGATCGATGGCCGCGGCATGCAGGAGCCTGGGCCCCATGGCAGTCGCGAAATGCCGGTCTGGGGCCAGCGCTTTCGTGAGGACGCCCAGCAGACCCGCATGGGCCGCTGGAAGCCCGAGCGTCAGGTGCGCCAAAGGCTGGACGCGCTGGTGGCCTACCTGCAGAGCGTGCAGGTCAAGTGAGCCTCAAACCACAATCGGCGAGGCCGCGCCGTCCATCGTCATGCACACGCCGGTGACATAGCTGGCCGCGTCGGAGGCCAGGAACAGGACGGCGCGGGCGATTTCTTCGGGCTCGGCCATGCGTCCCAGCGGGATGCGGGCCACCGCGCGCTGCATCGCTTCGTCGGTGCCGATGCCTTGTGCGCGCGCATCGGCTGACAGACCTTCCTGCAGCCGCTCGGTGCGGGTGGCGCCGGGGTTGATCGCGTTCACGCGAATGCCCTGCGGGCCATAGGCTGCGGCCAGCCCGGCGCTGGCGAGCATGAGCGCCGCATTGGCCGCGCCGCCCGGCAGGTGGATGGGGCTGGCCACTTTGCCGCCGTTGCCCACCACATTGACGATGTTGCCTCGCCCCCGCTGTGCCATGCGCTTGATGGTGGGGTCGATCATGTGGATGTAGCTGAAGTACTTGGCCTGCATCGCATCCTGCCAGGCCTGCGGCGTGAGTTCGGGGGCCGGCGTGCGTTTGGCGGCCCCTGCCGAATTGACCAGCACTTCGACCGCGCCCATGGCGGCTTCGGCTGCATCCAGGGCCACCTGGGCTGCGTTTGCATCGCGCAGGTCAGCCGCGTGTGTGTGGATGCGGTGGGCGCCGTGTGCGGCCAGACGCTCCCGGGCGCGGGCCAGGTTGCCGGCATCGCGCGAGACCAGCGTCACCCGTGCGCCTTCCTGCAAAAAGGCTTCGGCGCAGGCCAGGCCGATGCCTTTGCTGCCGCCGGTGATGAGGATGTGTTGGTCGCGAAGGTGCAAGTCCATGTGAACTCCGTGAAAAACAAAGACGCTGCGCTCAGCTTGCGCGCTGGCGCGCATTGACGAGGGCTTGTGCGAGGCGCTCGCCCTCCTGCGTCCAGAAGCCGGGGTCTGCGCTGCGGATGCGCACGATGGCGTTGCCCATGTGCCCTGCGGCGGCCTGGCGTGCGGCTTCGGCATCGCCCGCTTCGAGCGCCTGCACGATGGCCGCGTGCTCGTGTTGCACCTGCTGGGCAAAGTCCAGACGCCGCGCTTCGTTGGCCCGCGTCACCTGGGTGGCCCCATGCAGGAACTGGCCCAGGTATTCCAGCGTCTGCAGCAAAAAGGGGTTGCGCGCGGCGTCCGCGATGGCGCGGTGGAACTGCACGTCTTCGGCCACGCCATCGCCCCCGCGCTGCACGGCCGCGTCCAGTGCCTTCACCGCGGCTTGGATGCGCCGCATGTCGGTGGCGCTGCGGCGTTGCGCCGCCAGCGCGGCCACTTCGGCTTCCAGCGCACGGCGCACCTCGACCATCTGGATGACAGCCTCCTGCGAGGCGGCATGGCGGGTTTCGAAGTTCAGCGGTGCAAACGCTGCCGGGGCTTGCACGAACACGCCGCTGCCCTGACGCGAGTCCACCAGTCCCAGCGACTTGAGGCGGGACACTGCCTCGCGCACCACGGTGCGGCTCACGCCGAACTGCGCGACCAGCCGCGCCTCGGTGGGCAGCTTGTCGCCCGGCACCAGCCCGCCACGGCGGATCTCGGCCGCGAGCTGATCGGCCACCTGATCGGACAGACGGGCACCGCTGGTGACAGGAGTGAAGGGCTGGCTCATTCAGTTGTCATACAAAAAACAAGGCAAGCATAGCCGGTCGGTTTCGACCTGCCCATGCGGTCAACCCGGACAAAACCCCGCACGCCACTAAAATTACGATTAGGTAAACTGATTTATCTATAGTAAATTACGGACTTCGCCAGCCGGGCAGGGGTCCGTGCGGCTTTTCACCACGACAGGAGACACCCGATGGGGGCTTACGTCAACCCGATTTATCCGTACAAGGCGCCGACCGACCTGAAGGCCACGCCGCCGCTGCGCAAACCGCTGATCGTGATTGGCGCAGGCCCGGTGGGCCTGGCTGCGGCCGTGGACGCCCGCCTGCAGGGGCTGGACGTGCTGGTGCTCGACGACGACAAGACCGTCTCCGTCGGCTCGCGTGCGGTTTGCTATGCCAAACGCTCGCTTGAAATACTGGACCGCCTGGGCGTGGCCGACCCGGCCTGTGCGCTGGGCGTGAGCTGGAACATCGGCCGCACTTTTCTGGAAGAGGATGAGGTCTACCAGTTCAACCTGGTGCCCGATGCGGGCCACAAGCGCCCAGGCATGATCAACCTGCAGCAGTACCACATTGAGGAAATGCTGATCGCCCGTGCGCTCGAACTCGGCGCCGACATTCGTTGGCAGCACAAGGTCACCGCGGTCACCCGCCACGACACGCACGCCACACTGACGGTGGAAACGCCCGACGGCACGTTTGACATCGAGGCCGACTGGCTGGTGGTGGCCGACGGTGCGCGCAGCCCGATCCGCCGCCACCTGGGGCTGGACATCGAAGGCCGCGTGTTCCAGGACCGCTTCCTGATCGCCGACGTGATCATGAAGGCCGACTACCCCGCCGAG
>CAXRGK010000177.1:0-3676 GCA_964230145.1 Burkholderiaceae bacterium
GTGGAAGGGCGGCTGGGTGCGCAAGCCCGACGGCTCCATCGTGCCCAAGCAGGGCGGCAAGTGGTCTTTGCTGATGAAGATCTTCGCCAACCCCAACCTGCCGCAGATCGACGACTACTACGAGCCCTTCACCTTCGACTACGACCACCTGCAGTCGGCCCCCGAGATGCAGCACGCGCCCACCGCGCGCCCGCGTTCGCTGATCACCGGCCAGCGCATGGAAAAAATCGAATGGGGTCCGAACTGGGAAGAAATCCTGGGCGGCGAGTTCTCGCGCCGCAGCAAGGACCCGAACTTCGACGGTTTTGAAGCTGCCCAAAAGGCCATGGTGGGTGAGTTTGAAAACACCTTCATGATGTACCTGCCGCGCCTGTGCGAGCACTGCCTGAACCCGGCCTGCGTCGCGTCCTGCCCCTCGGGCTCGATCTACAAGCGCGAGGAAGACGGCATCGTGCTGATCGACCAGGACAAGTGCCGCGGCTGGCGCATGTGCGTGAGTGGCTGCCCCTACAAGAAGATTTACTACAACTGGAAGAGCGGCAAGGCCGAGAAGTGCATCTTCTGCTACCCGCGCATCGAAGCCGGACAGCCCACCGTCTGCAGCGAAACCTGCGTCGGTCGCATCCGCTACCTGGGCGTGCTGCTGTACGACGCCGACCGCATTGCCGAGGCGGCCAGCGTGACGAACGAGACCGACCTGTACAAAGCCCAGCTCGACATCTTCCTGGACCCGCACGACCCGAAAGTGATCGAGCAGGCCCGTCTGGATGGCATTCCCGACGCCTGGCTCGAAGCCGCCAGAAACAGCCCGGTCTACAAGATGGCCGTGGACTGGAAGGTGGCCCTGCCGCTGCACCCCGAGTACCGCACCCTGCCCATGGTTTGGTACGTGCCGCCGCTCTCGCCCATCACGGCCGCGGCCAACGCCGGCCAGATCGGTGTCAATGGCGAGATCCCGGATGTGAGCCAGCTGCGCATCCCGCTCAAGTACCTGGCCAACCTGCTCACGGCTGGCGACACCATGCCCGTGGCCAACGCGCTCGAACGGATGCTGGCCATGCGCGCGTACCAGCGTGGCAAGCATGTGGACGGCGTGGTCAACCAGAACGTGCTGGACCAAGTGGGGCTCTCTGCCGCGCAGGTCGAGGACATGTACCGCACCATGGCAATCGCCAATTACGAAGACCGTTTCGTGATCCCGACCACGCACCGCGAATACGCCGAAAACGCCTTCAATGTGCGCGGTGGTTGCGGCTTCAGTTTCGGCAACGGCTGCTCCGAGGGCGTGACCGAGACCAGCCTGTTTGGCAGCGAGAAGAAGCGCACCATCCCGATCAAGGTGGAGGCCTGACCATGTTCAAAACCCAAGCCCCCACCATGCGCCTGACCCTGCGGGTGCTGGCGCACCTGCTGCGCTACCCCGACGCCGAACTGCGCGCCCACCTGGGCGAGCTGGCCGATGCCCTGCAGCTCGAAGCGGCGGTTCCCGGCCACCGCCTGGACGAGCTGCAGGCGCTGATCCGGCGTCTGCAGACGCAGGACGCGCTGCAGACCGAGTCCGATTACGTGGAGCTGTTCGACCGGGGCCGCAGCACCGCGCTGCACCTGTTCGAGCATGTGCACGGCGACTCGCGCGACCGTGGCCCGGCCATGATCGACCTGATCCAGACCTACGAGCAGGCCGGGCTGTACCTGGGCCCCGAGGAGCTGCCCGACCACCTGCCGGTGCTGCTGGAGTTCGCCTCCACCCAGCCGCCGCAGCAGGCGCGCGAGTTCCTGGCCGAGACCGCGCACATCGTGCGCAAAATCTTCAGCGCCCTGCTCAAACGCGCAAGCCCCTACGCCAGCGTGCTGGCCGCCGTGCTGGAACTGGCCGGTGAAAAGGTCGAAGCCGTGCCGGTGCCTGCCGAGCCACCCATGGACGAGTCCTGGGCCGAGCCCGAAGTCTTTGGCGGCTGCTCCACCGAAGG
This sequence comes from Burkholderiaceae bacterium, assembly GCA_964230145.1. Lineage (GTDB taxonomy): Bacteria > Pseudomonadota > Gammaproteobacteria > Burkholderiales > Burkholderiaceae_C > Limnohabitans_A. The sequence goes on from CAXRGK010000177.1 coordinate 1,971, forward strand.
CCAGGCCCGTCCCGGTCAGCCGCAACCCGTTCGCATCGTCAGGAACGCCTCCTCGCATGCTTCTTCCCATGGAGTCCAACCATGAACGCCCTCCACAATTTCCTGTTCAGCGTCTACCCCTACATCTGCCTGTCGGTGTTCCTCATGGGCAGCCTCGCACGCTTTGACCGCGACCAGTACACCTGGAAAAGCGACTCCTCGCAGCTCTTGCGCAAGGGCCAGCTCAAGTGGGGCAGCAACCTGTTCCACGCGGGCATCCTGTTCCTGTTTTTCGGGCACAGCGTGGGCCTGCTCACGCCGCACTGGGTCTACGAGCCCTTCATCACCCCGGCGCAAAAACAGTTGCTGGCCGTCATTGCTGGTGGCGTGGCGGGTTTTGTTTGCTTCATCGGCCTCACGCTGCTGCTGCATCGCCGTATCTTCGATCCGCGCATCCGCCTGACCAGCCACCGCACCGACCTGATGATCCTGGTCATCCTCTGGGTGCAGCTGGTGCTGGGTCTGGTCACGCTGCCGTTCTCGCTGGGCCACACCGACGGCTCGGTCATGCTCAAGCTCTCGGCCTGGGCGCAGGGCATCGTCACCTTCCAGCCCAACGCCGGGCACATTGCCGGACTTGACTGGCCCTATCTGGTGCACCTGGTGCTGGGCATGACCATCTTCCTGCTGTTTCCCTTCAGCCGTCTGGTGCATGTGTGGAGCGGTTTCGGCACCCTGGCCTATGTGGTGCGCCCCTACCAGGTGGTGCGTAGCCGCCGCCTGGGCGTGACCTCGCGCGGCCGTTGAACGCAGGAGAACGCCATGAATGCACCTGCTCTTGAAACAATTGAAGCTACCCGGGGCTGCGGTTCCAGTGCATGCGGTTGCAGCTCCGCCGCCATCGACATGACAGCCACTGCCGCTCAGAGCGCCGCGCAGACCAAGGCACCTGAAGTGCGCATCAACGGCCGCCGCCTGCACATCGGCCCCGCTGAAGACCTGGAGACGGTTCGCGAACGCGCCTGGGGCGAAGTGCTTCGCCAGGAGGCCGTGCGCCAGGGTTTGCTCGCCGATGAATCCGGCGATTTCGCGCCCACCTTGAGTGCCGGGCAACAGCAAGTCATTGAAGACATGCTGGACGCCGCCGTGGTAACGCCCGAGCCCACCGCAGAGGCCTGCGAACGCTATTACGCATCGCACAAAGCACGTTTCACCCACGGCCAGCAGGCGCAGCTGCGCCACATCCTGTTTGCTGTTACGCCGGGTGTGCCGGTGCAAAAGCTGGCCGAGCGCGCCGAAGCGGCCTTGCTCGAACTCACGCACAAGGACGCACCCGCTGCGCGCTTTGCGCAACTGGCGGCTGAACTCTCCAACTGCCCCAGCGGCGCGCAAGGCGGCGATCTGGGCTGGGTAGGGCCGCAAGACTGCGCGCCCGAACTCGCGCAGTTCCTCTTCATGCAGGAAGGTGGCAGTGCCACGGGCCTGCAGCCGCGGCTGGTCCATTCGCGCTTTGGCCTGCACATCGTCGATGTGCTGGACCAACGCCCGGGCGAGCTGGCCGCTTTCAATCAGGTGCAAGGCCGCATCGCGGGCGAGCTGACGCTGCAGTCGCGCGCCACCGCGCTGCGCCAGTACATGCTGTTGCTCGTGGGCCAGGCCCAGGTGCATGGTATCGAGCTGGAAGGTGCCGAAACGCCGTTGGTGCAATGAGCCAGATCGCAGGCGAG
>CAXRGK010000178.1:0-11481 GCA_964230145.1 Burkholderiaceae bacterium
GGTGACGCTGTGGGAGCGCGCCCCTGCGCGCGAAAGCATTCGGCCGCAGGGGCGGCCTCCCACAGCACACGAACAACGTCCTGGGCCCGGCTCGGGACGTTTTTTTGCATGAAGCGGCCTGAAGAAGGCCAAGGTCAAAAGTCATGGCGACGAAACGCGATTTTTACGAAGTGCTGGGCGTACCCAAGAACGCTTCGGACGAGGACATCAAGAAGGCTTATCGCAAGCTGGCGATGAAGTACCACCCTGACCGCAACCAGGGCGATGCGGCCAAGGAAGCCGAGACCAAGTTCAAGGAGGTCAAGGAAGCCTACGAGATGCTCTCGGACAGCGGTAAGCGCGCAGCCTACGACCAATACGGCCATGCGGGCGTAGACCCCAACATGCGCGGCCCCGGCGGCGCAGAAGGCTTTGGTGGTTTCGGCGATGCCTTCGGCGACATCTTCGGCGATATCTTTGGCGGAGGCCGCCGAGGCGGCGGTGGCCGTCAGGTCTTCCGTGGCGCCGACCTCAGCTACGCGATGGAAATCACGCTCGAAGAAGCGGCCAACGGCAAGGACGCGCAACTGCGCATTCCCAGCTGGGAAGAGTGCGACACCTGCCACGGCACCGGCGCCAAGCCCGGCACCAGCGCCAAGACCTGCTCAACCTGCCATGGCTCGGGCACGGTGCAGATGCGCCAGGGCTTCTTCAGCGTGCAGCAGACCTGCCCGCACTGCCGCGGCTCAGGCAAGATCATTCCCGACCCCTGTGGCACCTGCCACGGTCAGGGCAAGGTCAAAAAGCAGAAAACGCTGGAAGTCAAAATCCCGGCCGGTATCGACGACGGCATGCGCATCCGCTCCACCGGCAACGGCGAGCCCGGCACCAACGGCGGCCCGCCTGGCGACCTGTACATAGAGATCCGCATCAAGAAGCACGAGATCTTCGAGCGTGATGGCGACGACCTGCATTGCGCGGTGCCGATCAGCTTCACCAAGGCGGCACTCGGCGGAGAAATCGAAGTGCCCACGCTGGGCGGCAAGGCCGCCATCGATATCCCTGAAGGCACCCAGACCGGCAAGCAGTTCCGCCTGCGTGGCAAAGGCATCAAGGGTGTGCGCGGCAGCTACCCGGGCGACCTGTACTGCCACATCACGGTGGAAACACCGGTCAAACTCACCGAGCACCAGAAAAAGCTGCTCAAGGAGTTTGACGAGTCCCTGCGCAAGGGCGGCGCCAAGCACCAGCCCGGCGAGGAAAGCTGGACCGACAAGCTCAAGGGATTCTTTGGCGCTTGATACGCTTGATACAACTGAAAAAGCCACCCACCGGGTGGCTTTTTCAGTTCAGGGCGTCGGAAAGGCCGGTATCGAACGCGCCCGCAGATCTGGCGGGTGCGATCCCCGCTTCACGGCACATGACAATGAGCTGGGCCAGTGAACCGACATGCATCTTGTCAAGAATGTGGGCCCGGTACTTTTTGATGTTGTCTGCCGTGACCCCCACGAGCTCGGCAATGTCCTTGTTCGTGTGCCCGTCCAGCATCAGCAGCATGAATTCCCGCTCTCTCGGCGTGAGCGCCTGCATGCGCTGAACCACCAGGCGCGATTTGCGCATGTGCTCTTCGCGCTGTCGGTCCTTGTCGATGGCCTGGTCAATCGCCTGCAACAGGGCTTCCACTGGAAACGGCTTCCACAGGAATTCGACCGCTCCGCCCCGAAAGCTGTCGATGATTTCTTCGTTCCGGCTCTCGCCGCTGATGAAAATGATGGGGGTTCCACGACCTGCGGCGTTGAGTCTTTTTTGCAGTTCCACGCCGCTCAGACCTGGCAGACGCATGTCCAACAGCAATGCGGCCGGGGTGATTTCAATGGAACGCTCGAGGAACTCCTCGGCACTGGCATAGCTGCTGACCGAGTAGCCGTAGCGCTGCAGCAGCGCACTGAGGTGGACCCGGATCTCCGAGTTGTCGTCCACCATGTAAACATGTCCGTTGGATTCGCTCATGGCTTCAAGGTTACCCAGACCCACCGCATTGCTCAGCCCCCAATTAGGGGGTAATTTATGTCACTCTGCGCACATTTGTCTGCATTTTCTTGATTTTCGGGGTTTGGAGAGGCACGGTTCACCCCGCTAACATGCATTCATGAGCGTCACCATCTCCTTTCTTGGCGGAGCCGATACCGTTACAGGCTCCAAATACCTGATCGAGCACAACCACCGCCGCTTGCTGGTCGATTGCGGACTCTTTCAGGGCTACAAGCAACTGCGTCTGCGCAACTGGGCGCCCCTGCCTGTGGTGCCAGCCCAGCTCGATGCCGTGGTGCTCACCCACGCACACCTCGACCACAGCGGCTATATCCCCCTGCTGGTCCGAGAAGGGTTTGATCGCACCATCCATGCGACCCCTGGCACGCTGGACCTGTGCAAGGTGCTGCTGCCCGACAGCGGCCACATCCAGGAAGAGGACGCCGCATTTGCCAACCGGCACGGCTTTTCCAAACATGCCCCGGCGCTGCCTCTCTACACCCGGCAGGATGCCATCGACAGTTTGGGCACTTTCCACACCGAGCCGTATGGTGCTTGGTTTGAACCCATCCGTGGCTGGAGGGCCCGTTTCCAGAATGCCGGCCACATCCTCGGGGCAGCCAGCCTGCTGCTGGAAGTCGGTGGCCGCCGCATCCTCTTCTCCGGCGATCTCGGGCGCACCGACGACCCGCTGATGAACCCACCGGAACCACCACCGCAGGCCGACACCGTGCTGATCGAATCAACTTACGGCAACCGCCAGCACCCCCCAGGCAAGCTGTTTGGCGAATTGGGACCACTGCTGCAAAAACTGGCCAAACGGGGTGGTGTTGCCGTGGTTCCGGTTTTTGCCGTGGGGCGGGCACAGGCCGTGCTGCACACCATTGCCCAGCTCAAGGCCGCCGGCGAGCTGCCTCGCAGCTTGCCGATCTTCCTGGACAGCCCGATGGCCATCCACACCACGGCCCTGTTTGAAAAGCACATGGGCGAACACCGCCTGAGCCTGCCCGAAGTGCACGCCATGGACCGCGTGGCCACCATGCTGGAATCGCCCGAGCAGAGCAAGTCACTGGCGACCCGCCATGGCCCGATGGTGATTTTGGCGGCCAGTGGCATGGCCACGGGTGGGCGAGTGCTGCACCACCTGACCCAATACGCGGGCGACCACCGCAACATGATCATCCTGACCGGCTTCCAGGCCCCCGGCACACGAGGGGAGCGCCTCGCCAGCGGGCAGTCATCAATCCGCATCCATGGCCAGGATGTTCCTGTTCGGGCCGAAGTGGTACAGATCGAGTCGGCTTCGGCCCATGCCGACGGGAACCAGCTCTTGTCGTGGCTGCACAGGATGCCCACCGCTCCAGGGCAGGTGTATGTCGTGCACGGTGAACGCGAAGCTTCTGACATGCTGCGCCAGCGCATTGAGCACGACATCAAGTGGCGGGCCGTGGTGCCCGAACACGGCTCGGTCTGGCCTGCCTGACCTGTCTGGACGAAGGTTTTGCGATCCGCGGTCCGGACTGCGGGGGCGCACTGAGGGACAATCCGGGGTGTGATGAAAACCGTTTTCCAGAACACGACCGCCGCCCGCCACCCTCTGTTCCTGACGCTGCTGGCGAGCCTCTGGCTGGTCACACTGCCCAACATCCCCCTGTGGCGGCAACTGGCCCAGTTGCCCGAGGTCAGTGGTCTGCGTGGCGGGCTGTTTGGACTGGGGCTGGCGCTGGGCATCGCGGGACTGACGCACGCCCTGCTGTCGCTGCTCAACTGGCGCTGGCTGCTCAAGCCGGTGCTCACACTGTTCCTGATGAGCGCGGCCAGCGGTGCCTATTTCATGTGGAGTTACGGCATCGTCATTGACGCCACCATGATCGTCAACGTGGCGCAAACCGATCCGCGCGAGGCGGCCGACCTGCTCAACTGGCGACTGCTGCTGAGCCTGGGGGTGCTGGGGGTGCTGCCGGTGTGGTGGCTGTGGCGCCAGCCGGTTCGTCAGGTCGGCTTACTGCGCCGCGCGGGTGGCAATGCGCTGTCGTTCATCGCCTCCATCGCGGTGCTGGCGCTCAGTCTGCTGCTGATCTACCAGGATTTCGCCTCGGTCATGCGCAACCACACCCAACTGCGCTACCTGATCAACCCGCTCAACAGCTTTTACGCCGTGGGTCGGGTGGTGGCCCAGCCACTGGAGAGGGACAACGGGCAAGTGACCCCCATCGGACAAGATGCGCGCCTGACGCTGCCTGCAGGCACGCCACCAGCCACACTGATCGTGGTGGTCGGTGAAACGGCCCGCGCGGGCAATTTCGGCATCAACGGCTACGAACGCAACACCACACCTCGGCTGGCCGGCGAAGACATCGTCAGCATGCGCAACGCCTGGGCCTGCGGCACGAGCACTGCGGCTTCGCTGCCCTGCATGTTCTCGCACCTGGGCAAGGACGGCCACGAAAAGCGCAGCAGTAACTTCGAGTCGTTGGTGGACGTGCTGCAGCGCGCAGGACTTGCCGTGCTCTGGATTGACAACCAGTCGGGCTGCAAGGGCGTGTGTGCACGGGTGCCCAACGTCAATACCGCGGCGCTGAAAGTTTCGCCGCACTGCGACGGTGGCGAGTGCCATGACGAGGTGATGCTGCACCAGCTCGACCAGCGCATCGCCGAATTGCCCGCAGAACGCCGAGCCAGGGGCGTGGTGGTGTTCATGCACCAGATGGGCAGCCATGGTCCCGCATACCACAAACGTGTGCCCCAGGCTTTCAAACGCTTTACGCCTGAATGTGCCAGCAATGCCCTGCAGCAATGCGAGCGCCAGCAAGTTGTCAATGCCTACGACAACACGATTGCCTACACCGACCATTTCCTGGCTGAAACCATTGGCTGGCTGAAAAAGCAAAAAGGGGCTGGTGCCATGGTTTATGTGGCGGACCATGGCGAATCCTTGGGCGAAAACAACCTCTACCTGCATGGCTTGCCCTACGCCATCGCGCCGGATGTGCAAAAGCGTGTACCCTGGATCACCTGGACTTCGCCGGCTTTCGATCAACAACGCGGCTTGCGCAAGTCCTGCTTGCAGGACAAAAAAACCTCGCCGATCAGCCATGACCACTATTTCCACTCTGTGCTGGGCATCACCGGGGTGCGCTCGGTCGAATACCGCCCAGAGCTCGACGTCTACGGCAGCTGCATGACGCCTTGAGGCTTCGCACGCGCCCCTGCAAGCGCAGCTTGCAGGGGCGCGTGCGGCCAGTGGCCTTACCGGGCGAAGAAGCGCTGCTGTGACAACGGCAAATCCTGTGGAGGAGACCGTCTTGACCGCTGAAACCTCACATGAACCGGTCGAGCAGCTTGCGCGAGTGCTTGTCCAGCGCCAGGGGATCGCGGATCAGGTACTGCACTCCATCGACATCACTCACGATCAGGGTCTTGCCCGTCAGGCGTCGGATGTCTTCCTCTCCCTTGAGCATGAAGCGGGCTTCACCGCGATCGGTGTCCACCGTCCAGACGCTGGGTGTGACCAGACTGCTGACAGCCTTCAGGCGCTGAATCTCGGGCAGGAACTCGCGTTCGGCAATCGCCGCGCGCAGCTGCTCCTGCAGGCGCTGAGTCACCTGGTCGAGCCGGTCGAACCAGGCCAGCTCGTGACCCTCGGCGTCCATGATGCCCACGCCCTGTTCGGGCGCGGTCACGGGGTAAGCACGCACCACGATGACCTGTTCGTGGCGCACGCCATGGGCATCGGTCCAGACCCAGCGGCCCATCGGGTTGCGTTCGAGCGAACTCATGCCTTCACCTCTTCCTGAACCACACCACCGAGCACCGCACCTTCTGCCTCGGCCTGACGCTGTTGGGCCTGGTACAGGCGCCAGTAGGCGGCTTCGAGCGCCATGAGCTGGTCGTGGTTGCCCTCTTCGACCACCACACCCTTGTCCATGACCACCAGCCGGTCGGCCTTGCGCAGGGTAGACAGGCGGTGCGCAATGGCAATCGTCGTGCGCCCGCGCACCAGGTTGTCCAGTGCTTTCTGGATTTCCTTTTCGGTCTCGGTGTCCACCGCCGAAGTGGCTTCGTCCAGGATCAGGATGCGCGGGTTGATGAGCAGCGCTCGCGCGATGCTGATGCGCTGGCGCTCGCCACCCGACAGGCCCTGACCGCGCTCGCCCACCAGCGAGTCATAGCCCTGCGGCATGCGCAGGATGAACTCGTGCGCGTGCGCAGCGCGGGCGGCAGCAATGATTTCCTCGCGCGTGGCGTCGGGCTTGCCGTAGGCGATGTTGTCGGCGATGGTGCCGAAAAAGAGGAAAGGCTCCTGCAGCACCAGACCGATCTGACGGCGGAAGTCGGCGATGCGCAGCTGGCGGATGTCCACGCCGTCGAGCTCGATCACGCCCTCGGAGACGTCATAGAAGCGGCAGATCAGGTTGACCAGCGTGCTCTTGCCCGAGCCGCTGTGGCCGACCAGACCGATCATCTCGCCCGGCGCGATCTCCAGGTCGAGGTTACGGATGACCGCGCGGTTGCCATAACGGAAACCCGCCTCGCGCACCGTGATGCGCCCGGTCACCCGCGCGGGCAGGGCCACCGGCTGCGTCGGCTCGGGCACGCTGGAGACATGGTCCAGGATATCAAAGATGCGCTTGGCACCCGAAGCCGCCTTTTGCGTGTGCGAGACGATGCGGCTCATCGAATCGAGGCGCGTGTAGAAACGCCCGATGTAGGCCAGAAAGGCGGTGAGTACACCGACCGTGATGCGGTCATGCGCCACCAGCCAGATGCCGAATCCCCAAACCACCAGCAGGCCGACTTCGGTCATGAGCGCCACCGTCGGTGCGAACAGCGACCAGACGCGGTTGAGGCGGTCATTGACCTGGAGGTTGTGGCGGTTGGCGTCCTTGAAGCGCTGGGCTTCGCGGTCTTCCTGGGCAAAGGCCTTGACCACGCGGATGCCCGGAATCGTGTCGGCCAGCACGTTGGTGACTTCGGCCCAGACCCGATCGATCTTCTCGAAGCCCGTGCGCAGGCGGTCGCGCACCACATGAATCAACCAGCCGATGAAGGGCAAAGGCAGCAATGTGATGACAGCCAAGGTGGGGTTGATGGTGAACAAAATGACCGCGGTCATCACGATCATCAACACGTCGGTGGCAAAGTCGAGCAGGTGAAGGGACAGGAACACGTTGATGCGGTCGGTCTCATTGCCGATGCGCGCGATCAGATCGCCGGTTCGGCGCCCGCCAAAGTATTCGAGCGACAGGCTCAGCAGATGCTGGTAGGTGGTGGTGCGAAGGTCGGCACCAATGCGCTCGGACACCAGCGCCAGGATGTAGGTCTTGGCCCAGCCCAGCGCCCAGGCCAGCAATGCTGCAGCGAACAGGCCACCAAGATACAAGGCCACCAGCGAGGCGTCGATGGGCTTGCCGTTCTGGTACGGGATGAGCACCTCGTCCATCAGCGGCATCGTCATGTAGGGCGGCACCAGCGTGGCCGCCGTGGACGCCAGCGTGAGCGCAAAACCCAACAGCAGCTGGTTGCGGTAAGGCCGGCCAAAGCGCCAGAGTTTGAGCAGGGTCCAGGTCGAAGGCGGGGCCAGATCTTCACGGCCACAACGGGTGCATTCGTCTGCCCCCTCTTCCAGCGGTGCCTGGCACACCGGACAGACTGCCTCGGACAGCGCCGCCTGAAGCGGGCGGCCTTCGCCGCCAAGTTGAGCTGCGCGACGTTCGAGCTGGGCGACCATGCGTGAAGCGCTGGCCTGCAGGCCCAGGGTGAAACGCCAGACCGCCTGCCGGCGCCCCTGAGTCATCAACTCCAGGCTGCCCACGCCCGCATGGTCACTGAGCAAAAGACGGGAATCGGACTGCAGGTCCCAGATTTGCCAGTTTTTTTGCCCCTCTGCCCGGGCCAAAAGGCGCCGATCGGTCAAAATAAGCGCAGATTTGTGAAACTTCAGTGACCCATCCAGGTCAACTTCCAGAAAGGCTGTTGCGTTTTCATCAGGTTGAAAGAGTGATTGAACCTCCGAAAGCCTCGCATCCGGGATCACCGGGCGCTGTGCGGAAGGTGTTGTAGGGGTCATGCAATTCAACCTGAACAAAGGTCAGCCATTGTATCGCTCCACCCCATTTTCATGAGCCACAAAGACATCCAAATCCTGCGCATGACGCACCTGCGCGGACCGAGCATCTGGACCTATGTCCCCGTCATCGAAGCGCTGGTGGACATTGGCGAACTGGAAGACTTCCCCTCCAACACCTTGCCTGGATTCAACGAGCGGCTCTCGGCCTGGTTGCCGGGCCTGATCGAGCACCGCTGCAGCCCGGGTGTACGCGGCGGTTTTCTGCAACGACTGGAAACCGGCACCTGGCCGGGTCACATCCTGGAACACGTGGCGCTTGAATTGCTGACGCTGGCGGGCATCCCTGATGGTTACGGCCGCGCCCGCGAGGCCGGCCCACGTGGTGTCTACAAGGTCATCATCAGCGCCCCCCATCCCGAAGTCGGTCGCCAGGCGCTGCTCACGGCCCGTGAGCTGGTCATGGCCGCCATCGAAGACCGTCCGTTCGATGTGGCCCAGGCCGCCGAAGACCTGACCGATCTGGTCGACAGCCGCCTGGTTGGCCCCAGCACGCGCGCCATCGTGCAAGCGGCATGGGACAACCGCCGCATCCCGCACATCCGCCTCAACAACGGCAATCTGGTGCAACTCGGGCAAGGCGCTGCCCAGCGCCGCATCTGGACCGCTGAAACCGACCGCACCAGCGCGATTGCCGAAGGCATTTCCAAAGACAAGGACATGACCAAGCGCCTGCTGGCCACCTGCGGTATCCCGGTGCCTGAAGGCCAGATCGTGGAAAGCCCCGAGCAGGCCTGGGAAGCTGCCCAGGACATCGGGGTCCCGGTTTGCGTCAAACCCGGTGATGGCAACCGCGCCCGCGGCGTTTCGCTGGACCTGCGGGAAAAAGCCGACATCGAGGCCGCCTACGCGATTGCACTGGAACAAGGCAACGAAGTCATTGTCGAGAAATTCATCCAGGGCCTGGAGCACCGCCTGCTGGTGGTGGGCGACCGCCTGGTGGCTGCCAGCCGCGGCGAAACCGCCAGCGTGACCGGTGACGGCCAGCACACCGTGCGTGAACTGGTCAACCTGCAGATCAACTCCGACCCCCGTCGTGGCAGTGATGGCAGTCTGCCGCTGGAAACCGTGCGTCTGCGCCAGGGCAGCCCCGAGGTGCTCGAGCTCAAGCGCCAGGGCCTGACGCCCGACAGCGTGCCTGAAGCGGGCCGCACCGTGCTGGTCAAGCGCACCGGCAACATGACCACCGACATCACCGACATCGTGCACCCGGATGTGGCTGAGCAAGCCATTTTGGCCGCCAAAATCGTCGGTCTGGACATTGCCGGCGTGGACGTGGTCACGCCCGACATCACCCAGCCGCTGCACAAGGTGGGCGGTGTGGTGGTCGAGGTCAATGCCGGCCCCAGCCTGCTGATGCACCTCAACCCGGCCGAAGGCAAAGCGCGTGACGTGGGCAAAGCGATTGCCGACCACCTCTTCCCGGGCAGTGACAACGGCCGCATCCCTCTGGTCGGCTTCATGGGCGACAGTGACACCACCCGCACCGCCAAGCTCACAGCCTGGCTGCTGCACCTGCAAGGCTGGACCACCGGCCTGTCCTGTGCCGACGGCCTGTATCTGAACCAACGCTGCCTGCAGACGCAAGGCGGCATGGACTTCGACAACGCCGAACGCCTGCTGGTCAACCGCGCGGTGCAGGCCGCCGTGTTTGAAACCGATGCCCTGCACCTGCTGACAGAAGGGCTGCCCTACGACCGCTGCCAGGTCGGCGTGGTCACCAGCATGCCGACTGCTGCCGGACTGCCGCCCGAGCTGTATGCCGGCGAAGACGACCGCATGCCGGGCCACATCCGAACCCAGATTGATGTGGTGCTGCCCACCGGCACTGCAGTGCTGAATGCCGAAAACGAACAGGTGGCCGAGCTGGCACAGTACAGCGACGGTGGTGTGATCTTCTACGCCAGCAGCGAACACCATGCCCGCATCTGCGCGCACCGAGCCGAGGGCAAACGTGTGGCGTTCTGGCGCGAGGGCCTGCTCATCCTGGCCGAGGGCCAGCACGAGACCGAGGTGCTTTCCGCCGTGCGCCCGGCGGTGGCCAAGCTGCTCAAGGACGGTCGCCTCGACACCGTCAACATCCTGGTGGCGGCCTGCGTGGCCTGGGCGCTCGACATCCCGGCCGAACTGATCCGCGCTGGCGTGAAGAGCTACGGCCAAAACCCCACTTCTTTCTGATTCGAACGACAGGAACCCCGGTTCATGCAAGTGTCCAGAATTCGTGCCCTGCGCGGCCCCAACCTGTGGAGCCGCCACACGGCCATCGAAGCGATCATCAGCTGCCCCGAATCCGAACGGGTGCTGGCCTCTGCAGTCGAGCAACAACTGCGTCGCACCTTCCCTGCCGTCGGCCCGATTGACGCTGGTCGCGGCCAGCAGGCCGGCATGGCGCACGCCCTCGAAAAAGTCACGCTGGCCCTGCAGGCCCAGGCCGGCTGCCCGGTCACTTTCAGCCGCACCACGCCCACCGAAGAAGCCGGCACCTACCAGGTGGTGGTCGAATATACCGAAGAAGAGGTTGGCCGCCTTGCGCTGGACCTGGCTGAGAAACTCTGTCAGGCCGTACTGGCCGGTCAAGGCTTCGATGTGGAAGGCGCCATTGCCCAGCTGCACGAACTCGACGAAGACGTGCGCCTGGGCCCCTCGACGGGTTGCATCGTCGATGCGGCTGTGGCGCGCGGCATTCCGTACCGTCGCCTCACACAGGGCAGCATGGTGCAGTTCGGCTGGGGCGCCAAGCAGCGGCGCATCCAGGCCGCGGAAGTCGACACCACCAGCGCGATTGCCGAATCGATTGCCCAGGACAAGGACCTCACCAAACAGCTGCTGCACGCTGCTGGCGTGCCCGTGCCGCTGGGACGACCCGCCGATTCACCCGAGGAGGCCTGGGCAATTGCCCAAGAAATCGGTCTGCCGGTCGTGGTCAAACCCCAGGACGGCAACCAGGGCAAGGGTGTCACGGTCAACATCACCGACCGGGATGCATTCCAGGCGGCGTACGAGACGGCCGAGCGCCACGGCACCGTGATGGTCGAGAAATTCCTGCCCGGCCACGACTACCGCCTGCTGGTGGTGGGTCACAAACTCGTGGCGGCCGCACGGCGTGAGCCGCCGCTGGTGGTGGGTGACGGCGTGCATACCGTGCGCCAGCTGGTCGATCAGGTCAACGCCGATCCGCGCCGTGGCGAAGGCCATGCCACATCACTGACCAAGATCCGCTTCGATGACATCGCCATCGGGCGCCTGCAGGCGCAGGGTCTAGAGCCTGACTCCGTGCCCGAAAAAGGCCGTCGCGTCATCCTTCGCAACAACGCCAACCTGTCCACGGGGGGCACTGCCACCGA
>CAXRGK010000179.1:0-4223 GCA_964230145.1 Burkholderiaceae bacterium
GGCGCGCTGATTGCCTTGCAGGAGCACCGCGTGTTCGTCAGCGGCGCCGTCTGGGGCATCAACAGCTTTGACCAGTGGGGGGTGGAGCTGGGCAAGGTGCTGGCCAAAGACATCCATGCCCGCCTCCAGTCGGGCGACGCTTCGGGGCTGGACCCTTCGACCGCCGCCCTGCTCGCCCGCCTGCGCTGAAGGGATTGCGCATCGGGTGGGTGGCGCGCGCACGCCTTGGCTTATGATTTGCCCATGCGCCGACTGTTCCTTTGCTTCCTGCTCTGCCTGACGCCCCTGCGGCTGTGGGCCGGTGTGTGGATGTCCCTGTCGGACAGTGGGGCGCACCATCTTCCTGGCTCTGCGCAGGTCAGCCTGGTCCAGACCTCTGAGGCCGCTGCAGTGCACGACTGCCATGAGGCCCTGGCCGGCCACCAGCATGAGATGCAGGCGCAGGCGCCGCTTGAAAACGCGGCCCATAAAGCAGATTGCCACGAAGGCTCCTGTCAGCTCTGCGGTGGGTGCCACCAGAGCGCAAGCCTGCTGGCATGGCCCCAGTCGGTGCCTGTGGCCCAGGTCCACCCGCTGCCGCCCGGTGTGCCCATGGCACCTGCAGGCCACACGTTTGCGCCGCTGACCAAGCCCCCCATTTCCTGAACCTCACGCCACAGGTGCGTCCGCTCGCCGCCCAGGCGGATGGATGCCGTGATCGTCTGTTTCAGGAAATCGACATGAATTCTCTTTTGAAGCGAGCCCTGGGTCCCTGGACCGCGGGCGCCGTATTGTTGGCAGGCATGGTGCCTGCTGTCTGGGCGCAAGCCCCGCTGGGCTGGCAGGAAGCCAACCATGCGGTGGGCCAGTTTCCGCGAGGCCATGCGGACCTGCTGCGCTGGGAACAAAAACACATGCCACAGTCGCAGGAGGCCCCCGCGTCCGCCGAGGCGGGCAGCCTCACGCTGGAACGCGCCGTGCGTCTGGCTATGCAGGACGAGGCGGCCTGGGTCAGGCCCGGCATGAGCGAAATCGAGGTGGCTGCCGTGCGTCAACAGGTGGCCGCCTTGCGCCTGGATGTGCACAGGCGCTGGGTCGATGCGGTGGCGGCCCGCCAGTCCCTGGCCCACAGCCGCGACATCCTGGCGGTGGCGCAAGCCGGGGCCGAACTGGGCCAGCGCATGGCCCAGGTGGGCAACTGGAGCCGGGCACGGCAAATCCAGGAAGAGCTGGCGCTGTGGGATGCGAGTGCGCGCGTGGACCAGGCGCGGCTGCAGGCCGATCGCGCGCTGCAGGCCCTGTGGCAGCGCATCGGGGCGGGCATGGGCGCGCAGGCGCTGGCGCAGCAGTTGCCCCTGCACTTGCCGCAGGAACTGCCGGTCCATTGGCCGGTGTCTTCGTCTGCTGCAAGCCAGGCCAGTCTGGCGCTCGACGATGTGCCGGCCCTGCAGCAGCACGCCCTGCAGGCCCATGCACGCTGGTCACTGCAAGACCTGTCTGCCCGGCGCCAGATGGCGGGCCTGGGCTTGAGTGACGCAGAGCTGCAGGCGGCGCAAAAAACCTTTGGCGAGCTGGCCGGACGGGAGCCGCCGGTGTGGGACCCGCGCGCCCTGCGCTGGGGCCATGCCTTTGAAAATGCCTGGCAGGCGCGTCTGCAGGCCGACCGGCTGGCGCGCCAGGTGCGTGCCGATGTGCAGATGGCCGCCGCCGCGTACCGCATGGCGCGCCAGAACGCACAGCAGACGCAGGCCCAGGTGCTGCGCCTGCACACCGAGCTCGCGCAGGAGACCTTGCTGCGCTACAACGGCATGCTCAAGAGCACCTGGGACCTGCTGGCCAGTGCCCGCAGCCGCATCGACAGCGTGGACGCCGCCCTGCAGGCACAGCGCCAGGCCTGGCTGGCCCATGCCGACCTGATGGGCGTGCTGGCGGGCCTGCCCTATGTGGACAGCACCGGCGCATCTGGCGCCGCCAGCCCCTCCAACACCCGCACCGCAGGACACTGACCATGCAACGCCGAGATTTTTTCCAGAAAGCCGTGGCTGCCGCAGGCGTGGCCGTTGCCACCACCGCCGTCAGCCGCAGTGCGCTGGCCGCCTTGCCCGAGCCCGTCATCCAGACCCGACCGGACACCGCACCGCCCTGGACGCCGCCAGGCGTGACCGGTGCCGGACGCCCCTACAGGCCGGTGGTCACCCTCAACGGTTGGACCTTGCCCTTTCGCATGAAGGACGGCGTCAAGGAGTTCCACCTGGTGGCCGAGCCGGTGGTGCGCGAGATGGCGCCGGGCTTTGTCGTCAACATGTGGGGCTACAACGGCCAAAGCCCGGGCCCGACCATCGAGGTGGTCGAGGGCGACCGGGTGCGGATCTTCGTGACCAACCGGCTGCCCGAGCACACCACCATCCACTGGCACGGCCAGCGCCTGCCCAACGGCATGGACGGCGTGGGCGGCCTGAACCAAAAGCAGATCCCGGTGGGCAAGACCTTTGTCTACGAGTTTGAGGCGCGTCGCCCCGGCACCTTCATGTACCACCCGCATGCCGACGAGATGACACAGATGGCCATGGGCATGATGGGCCTGTGGATCACCCACCCCAAGGGCAAACACCCGCTGATCACCGAGGTGGACCGCGACTACGCTTTCCTGCTCAACGCTTTTGACGTGAGCCCGGGTGCCAGAACACCCAACGTCAACACCATGCTGGAGCACAACATCTGGAGCTGGAACAGCCGGGTGTTTCCGGGCATCAGCCCGCTGGTGGCCCGTCTGAACGAACGGGTGCGGGTGCGTGTGGGCAACCTGACCATGACCAACCACCCGATCCACATCCACGGCATCGAGTTCGAGGTGACGGGCACCGACGGTGGCCCCGTGCCCAAGACCGCACGCTGGCCCGAGGTGACCACCGACGTGGCCGTGGGCCAGATGCGGCAGCTGGAGTTCATCGCCGACGAGCCCGGCGACTGGGCCATGCACTGCCACAAGAGCCACCACACCATGGGCGCCATGGGCCACGATGTGCCCACCATGATCGGCGTGGACCACCGTGGGCTGGTGCAGAAAATCCAGAAGCTCATCCCCGACTACATGGTCATGGGCGAGCGCGGCATGGCCGACATGGGCGAGATGGAAATGGAGCTGCCCGAGAACACTTTCCCGATGATGACCGGCACCGGCCCTTACGGCCCCATCGAGATGGGTGGCATGTTCACCACGCTCAAGGTACGGGCTGACCAAAAGCCAGGCGATTACAGCGATCCGGGCGATTACAGGCAACCGGCTGGCACGCAGGCCTATGAGTACACCGGCCCGGTGGCGCCCACAGCGCGTGCGCCAGATGCCGCGCCTGCTGCAACCGCTGCACCGCCAGCCCAGGTGCGCAAGCCCCAGGGTCATGCACACCACTGAGCCCACCCGGGAACGCATGTCCCACCCGATTCACACACAAGGAATTTCCATGAACACCGCACTGAACACCACGCTGCTGACCCTTGGCCTGCTGGCGCTGCCTGTGGCGCAGGCCCATTCGCCTTCGGCCCATGCCAGTCCGCCCAGGCACCACGCCCAGGCCGAGCAAAAAGACTGGGGCATTGCAGGCGATCCCAAAAGGGTCAAGCGCACCATCGAGATCCGCATGACCGATGACATGCGTTTTGCGCCGAAGGACCTCCAGGTCAAGCTGGGCGAGACCGTGCGCCTGGTGGCGGTGAACGCGGGCAAGGTCTTGCACGAGGTCGTGATCGGCACACCGCAGGAACTCAGGGCGCACGCGGAGATGATGAAAAAGCACCCCGGCATGGAGCACGAAGAGCCCTGGATGGTCCATGTCGACCCGGGTCAGAAAGGGGCCCTCGTCTGGACCTTCAACCGCGCCGGCACGTTTGAATTCGCCTGCCTGATTCCCGGCCATTTCGAAGCCGGCATGATCGGCCGCATCACCGTCAAATGAGGGGGCACACCATGCAAAGACGTCAATGGCTTCGTGCTGCAGCCCTGCTGGGGCTGGCGGCGACCGGTTTTGAACGCACCGCGCTGGCGCAGGCCGTCACCGTGGAGGTCTGGAAAGACCCCAACTGCGGTTGCTGCCACCTGTGGGTGGAGCACCTGCAGGCCCAGGGAATCAAGGTGCAGGTGCGCGACGTGGGCAATACCGCTGCCCGCAAGCGCCTGGGCATGCCCGAGAAACTCGGCTCCTGCCACACCGCCACCGTGGGCGGCTATGTGATCGAAGGCCATGTGC
>CAXRGK010000180.1:0-8484 GCA_964230145.1 Burkholderiaceae bacterium
CGCTTGCCCACCTGGACGATGCGCGCACTGGGGCTGGCGTGTTCGAGCACGGCGGGGTTGACCAGATCGTCCACAAACAGCACGGTGGCGCTGGCAATGGCTTTGGCAGCCTTGATGGTGCAGGCGGTGCGCGAAGGCGAAAACGTCGTGCGCCTCAAGGGCGGCGACCCCTTCATCTTCGGCCGTGGCGGCGAAGAGGTGGAACACCTGCGCGAAGAAGGCATCGAGGTTCAGGTGATCAACGGCATCACCTCGGGCCTGGCCGGCCTGACCAGCCTGGGCGCGCCCCTGACCCACCGCGATCATGCCCACGGCGTGGTGTTCGTCACCGGCCACGCCAAGCCGGGTGACACGGGCACCGACTGGGCTGCGCTGTCGCACACCGCGCACCAGGCCAAACTCACGCTGGTGATCTACATGGGCGTGAGCAGCCTGCACACCATCCAGAACGGCCTGCTGCAAGGCTTACCGGCCAGCACCCCCGTGGCCATCGTGCAGCACGCCAGCCTGCCGCAGCAGCGTGAAGCCATGACCACGCTTGGCCAACTCGAAGCCACCATGACCCGTGAAGGCCTGCAAAGCCCCAGCATCATCGTGGTGGGGGACGTGGTGCAAGGGGCGCGTGCTTGGGTGCAACAGGATGCCGCACGCCGGGCGGCCTGACTTTGTAAGAGCCAGCCCTGCTGGCGATACACGACAGAGGTCTGCTGGCCATCGCTTGCAGGGTAAGCTCCTACCTTGCCCCTTTACACTCCCCGCATGACTCAATGGGATGCGGTGATCGTGGGCGCCGGCGCGGCCGGCCTTTTTTGTGCCGGTGTGGCCGGCCAGCTGGGCCTGAAAGTGCTGGTGCTGGACCACAGCGACAAGGTGGCCGAAAAAATCCGCATCTCGGGCGGCGGGCGCTGCAACTTCACCAACCGCAACCTCGATCCTTCGGCGCCACACAAGCACTTCATCGGGCAGAACCCGCATTTCTGCCGCTCGGCCCTCTCGCGCTACACCCCGCAAGACTTCGTCGCCCTCGTGCAAAAGCACGGCATCGCCTTCCATGAAAAGCACAAGGGCCAGCTGTTTTGCGACCATTCGGCCGAGGACATCATCCGCATGCTGCTGACCGAATGCGATGCCGGCTCCGTCACCCGCTGGCAGCCCTGCAGCGTCAAAGCCGTGCGCCACAGCAACGGCCAGTATGAACTGGACACCGACCGCGGCCCGGTGCAGACGCGCGCCCTGGTCGTGGCCACCGGCGGCTTGTCCATCCCCAAGATCGGCGCCACCGGCTGGGGCTACGACATCGCCACCCGGTTCGGCCTGCGGCTGGTGGAACGCCGCCCGGGCCTGGTGCCTTTGACCTTTGACGGCGAAGCCTGGGCGCCCTACGCCCAGCTGGCAGGTCTGGCCCTGCCCGTGGGCATCGAGACGGGCGAGAAGAAGGCCCGCATGCATTTCGACGAAGACCTGCTCTTCACCCACCGGGGCCTCTCAGGTCCGGCGGTGCTACAGATCTCCAGCTACTGGCAGGACGGTGCGCCGATCCGGCTCAACCTGGCGCCCGAAGTCGATCTGCCCGAACGGCTACAGGACGCCAAGCAGCGTTCGCGCAAGCTGCTGGTCAACGAACTGGCGCAGCTGGTGCCCAACCGGCTGGCCGAGGCATGGACCGGTCAGAATCCGCTGTGGCAACGTCCCGTGGCCGAAGTGCCCGACAAGGCCCTGACCCAACTGGCCGAAGCCCTCTCGCGCTGGAGCCTGGTGCCCACCGGCTCCGAAGGCTACAAAAAGGCCGAAGTGACGCTCGGCGGTGTGGACACGCGCGATCTGTCGTCGCAGACCATGGCATCGAAGCAGCCGGGCCTGTATTTCATCGGCGAAGTGGTCGACGTGACCGGCTGGCTGGGCGGCTACAACTTCCAGTGGGCGTGGGCCAGCGCACACGCCTGCGCCCAGGCGCTGGCACAGCAGTACAGCACCGCCTGAAACAGGGTGAATCTGCGGCAGAAAACGCTATAATCGAAGTCTTTGCTGGCAAAACCCCTGTCTGCCAAATACTAGTTCTGTGACGGGGAACCCGCCGGTGTCGGAGTGTCAGGGCCCGATCTTCCCTGGTGTTTGCGACCGGCACAAATTTGGAAATTTGAGTCAATGACCACCATCCGCGTAAAAGAAAACGAGCCGTTTGACGTTGCCCTGCGTCGCTTCAAGCGCACCATCGAGAAACTGGGCCTGCTGACCGACCTGCGCGCCCGCGAGTTCTACGAGAAGCCGACCACCGAGCGCAAGCGCAAGAAAGCCGCCGCCGTCAAGCGTCACTACAAGCGCGTGCGCAGCATGCAGCTGCCCAAGAAGCTGTACTGATCCGCTTCTTGTCAGGGCCCAGCCCTGAAAGCCAAGCCCGCTGTTGAGGACGCTCAGGCGGGCTTTTCTGTTTCTGCCCACTTTTTTATGAGATCGACGCCATGAGCCTGAAAGACCAGATCACCGAAGACATGAAAACCGCGATGCGCGCCAAGGACATGGAGCGCCTGGGCACCATCCGCCTGCTGCAGGCGGCCATGAAGCAAAAGGAAGTGGACGAGCGCATCACGCTGGACGACGCCGGTGTGATCGCCATCGTCGACAAGCTCATCAAGCAGCGCAAGGATTCGATCGCCGCCTTTGAAGGCGCCGGCCGTCAGGACCTGGCCGACAAGGAAAAAGCCGAGATGGCCGTGCTGCAGGTCTACCTGCCGGCGCGTTTGTCGGCCGAAGAAGTGGCCGCTGAGGTCAAGGCCATCGTGACCGAACTCGGCGCCAAGGGACCGGGGGACATGGGCAAGGTGATGGGCGCGGTCAAGACGCGTCTTGCGGGCAAGGCCGACATGGGGGAAGTGTCGGCGGCGGTGAAGGCGGCTCTGGCAGGCTGACCTTACTGGCCCGGTTCCGCCCCGAGCATGGGGCGCGCCGGGCGCCTCAGAAGCCGCTTCGCGTCACACATCGTTGCCCGACGCGCCCCACACTCAGGGCTACCGTCATGGTGTGCAGGACTGCACTCAGCTCCCCGCCACCTTCATCCTGTTGACCAACACCGAGCCAATGCTCTTGGCACCCATGTTGTAAACGTCGGCGCCCACGGCTTCGATGCCCATGAACATGTCCTTGAGGTTGCCGGCGATGGTGATTTCCTGCACCGGGAAGGCGATCTGGCCGTTTTCGACCCAGAAGCCGCTGGCGCCGCGCGAGTAGTCGCCGGTGACGTAATTCACACCCTGACCCATCAGCTCGATGACGAACAGGCCGGTGCCCAGTTTGCGCAGCATCTCGTCGAGGTCGTCACCCGGTTTCGTCAGGCGCGAGGTCAGCGTCAGGTTGTGCGAGCCACCGGCATTGCCCGTGGTGCGCATGCCCAGCTTGCGGGCCGAGTAGCTCGACAGGAAGTAGCCCGCCACTTTACCGTCGGCCACCACGTCACGCGGGGCCGAGCGCACGCCTTCGTCGTCGAAGGGCGAACTGCCCTTGCCGCGCGGCAAAAACGGGTCTTCGTGGATATGGATGTGCTTCGGGAAGACCTGCTTGCCCAGCGAATCGAGCAGGAAGCTGCTCTTGCGGTACAACGCACCGCCGCTCACGCCCTGCACAAAGCCGCCCAGAAGGCCTGCAGCCACGGGCGATTCGAACAGCACCGGGCATTCGGTGGTCGGGATCTTGCGGGCGCCCAGGCGCGAAAGCGCACGCTCTGCGGCGTAGCGGCCCACCGCCTCGGGCGAGGCCAGCTCCTCGGGCGCGCGCATGGACGAGTACCAGGCGTCGCGCTGCATTTCGGCGTTGCGACCGGGCAAGGACGCGATCGGTGCGACCGAGATGCTGTGGCGCGAACTGGCGTAGCCGCCCCTGAAACCGTGCGTGTGGGCGCTGAAGAAGTGGCTTTGCTGGGCCGACACCGCCGCGCCTTCGCTGTTGGTGATGCGGCGACTGGTTTTGAGGGCGGCGGCCTCGCACTTCAGGGCCAGTTCGGCCGCCTGCTCGCTGGTGATGGCCCAAGGGTGGAACAAGTCCAGCTCGCGCGGATCGGTTTCGATGTCACGCTCATCGGGCAGGCCGGCGACCGGGTCCTCGGCTGTGAAACGGGCAATGTCATAGGCCGCCTGCACGGTGCGTTCAATGGCGGCCTGAGAAAAGTCGGAGGTGCTGGCATTGCCACGGCGGTGGCCCACGTACACCGTCACACCCAGAGATTTGTCGCGGTTGCGCTCCACGTTTTCCAGCTCGCCCTTGCGCACCGACACGGAAAGGCCGCAGCCTTCGGAGGCTTCGGCACCGGCATCGGTGGCGCCCAGCTTTTTGGCGTGCTGCAGGGCGCTGTCGACCAGGTGTTCAAAAAACTCGCGGCTGTAGCTGAAACCGCTGTGGGCTGAAGTGGTGGAAGTGTTCACAAAAGGGCTTCACATTAGGGGCTGTCGGGGTGGCCGACTATGATACTGGCCCAAGAGAATCACTCGGGCGCCTGCCCCGCAAATCCCCACCATGTCCCGCAAGCCCAAAAAAGGTTATTTCGTCAAAGGTCAGTTCGTGGCCGAAGGCAGCGAGCTCGACCTGGAGCTCAAGCTGGCCATGAAGTGGGGCCAGTCCACCAGCAAGACCGACGCCAAGCGCGAAAGCGAGGAGCTGCAGGAGTTGGGCGAGCAGCTTTTGACCCTGCGCGGCGACCTGTTCAAGCCCCTGCCACTGCCCGACAAGCTGGCCGAGGCACTGACAGACGCCAAGCGCATCACCAACTTCGAAGGCAAGCGCCGCCAGATGCAGTTCATCGGCAAGCTGATGCGCCAGCTGGACGAAGAAACCCTGCAGGCCGTGCGGCACGCACTCGACCTGCAGCGCCTGGGCCACTCCTACGATACCGAGCAACTGCACCAGGCCGAGCAATGGCGCGACCGCCTGATCGCCAGCGACGAGGCTGTGCAGCAATGGATTGCTCAATACCCGGGCACCGACACCCAGCAGCTGCGTGCGCTGGTGCGTCAGGCCCGCAAGGATGCCGTGCCGACCGACAAGGCCGCCGTGTCCCAGGGCCTGGCGCCACGTCAGGGCCGGGCCTACCGCGAGGTTTTCCAACTGGTCAAAGCCACCCTCAAGGGCTCGGACAGCAGCGAAGCACAAGCCGAAGAGAACGACGATGAGTGATACGCCCTTGCACGATGCCATCAAGATCGGCATCGTCTCCATCAGCGACCGCGCCAGCACTGGCGTCTACGAAGACAAGGGCCTGCCCGCCCTGCAGGACTGGCTCAGCAAGGCCCTGCTCAACCCCATCACCTTCGAGCCCCGCCTGATCCCGGACGAGAAAGATCGCATCAGCGCCACCCTGATCGAGCTGGTCGATGCCGGCTGCTCGCTGGTGCTGACCACCGGTGGCACTGGCCCCGCCCTGCGCGATGTGACGCCCGAGGCCACGCTGGCCGTGGCCGACAAGGAAATGCCCGGCTTTGGCGAGCAGATGCGCCAGATCAGCCTGAAGTTCGTGCCGACCGCCATCCTATCGCGCCAGGTGGCCGTGATCCGCGGCAAGAGCCTGATCATCAACTTGCCGGGGCAGCCCAAATCGATTGCCGAAACACTGGAGGGCCTGAAAGACGAGAACGGCAAGCCCGTGGTGCATGGCATCTTTGCCGCCGTGCCCTACTGCGTGGACCTGATCGGCGGCCCCTACATGGAAACCCGTGACGAGGTCTGCAAGGCTTTCCGGCCCAAGACCGCTGTCCGTGCACCCCGCGCACAGGCATGAACCTGCAACCAGGCCAGACACCCTCGCTGACCGGCTGGCGCCTGCGCTGGTACACGATCATCTTCGAAGCCGACACGGTGGCTGGGAGGCGTTTCGATCTCTGGCTGATCGGGCTCATCGTGCTGAGCGTGGTGGTGGTCATGGCCGACAGTGTGCAAAGCCTGCACAGCCGCTTCAGCAACACTTTCTCGGTGCTGGAGTGGTGCTTCACCCTGATCTTCACGCTGGAATACATCGCCCGCCTGGTCTGCAATCCCCGCCCGCTGCGTTACGCCACCAGCTTTTTCGGGGTGGTGGATCTGGTTTCGGTGCTGCCCACTTACCTGGCGCTGTTTTTTCCGGAAGTCCACGCCCTGATCGATGTGCGCGTGCTGCGCCTGCTGCGGGTGTTCAGGGTGCTCAAGCTGGCGGCCTACATCACCGAATACCAGACACTGCTCGGGGCTTTGGCGGCCAGCCGGCGCAAGATTCTGGTGTTCCTGTCGGCGGTGCTGATGGTGGTTGTGGTCATGGGCACCGTGATGTACGTGGTCGAAGGCCCGGGCAACGGTTTCAGCAACATCCCGACTTCGGTCTACTGGGCCATCACCACCATGACCACCGTGGGCTTCGGTGACATCACCCCCAAAACAGACCTGGGTCGGCTGATTTCATCGATCATGATGCTGCTGGGCTGGGGCACCCTGGCCGTGCCGACCGGCATCGTGACGGCAGAGATGACCGTGCGCAGGCAAGCCTCTGAACCGGGTCCCACCACACGCACCTGCCATGCCTGCCTGAGCGAGGGGCACCGCCAGGACGCCCTGCACTGCTTTCACTGCGGCGCAGTGCTGCCCCCCTGGCAGACCGGGGCCTGAGCCCTGCGACAAACCGTTATAATCCTGATTCTCTGGCAAGAGCGACAGCAGCACCTCCGGACCGGCCAACGCCAAACGCGCAACGCCCCCATGCGGGCAGGCCACCCAACCGCAAGGACTGCATCCCAAATGATCGCCCTCCCCCTTGCCGCCTGCAGAAGCAGCCCCACATGGGGTTTTCATCTGTATCCCATCCAAGCCCGCGCCGGGAGTTTTGGCGCTGACTGTGTCCGTGTTTCCTGTCTGTTTTTTGATGTCTTGAGGTTGTTCCATGCCCGCTCAAAAGCCGAAGAAGTCCGTCCAGGCTGCCGCAAAAACCAAACCCGCTGCCAAGGCTGCTCCTAAAACCGCTGTCAAAGCCGCACCGGCCAAGAAACCGGTGACGAAGGCTGCTGCTGTGCCCGCCAAAAAAGCGACTGTCAAGACAGCCGCCAAAGCCGCAGCACCTGCCACGTCCGTGAAGAAAGCTGCCCCCGTGCCTGCCAAGAAAACGACCTCCAAGGCCACCGAGACCGAAAAAACCAGCAAATCCAAAGCCAAGGCAGAACAAGCCGAAGCCGAGGTAAAGAAGACCGCCAAAAAAGCCACCGCTGCCAGCGCCGAAGAAACCCCGACCAAGAAAACCGCAGCCAAAAAAGCTGCCGCAGACAAACCGGCCAAGGCCCCTGCCAAGGGCGCCAAGCGTGGCCCCAAGAAAAAGGACAAGTCCGCCGATGAAGGCATGGACGAGGATCTGGGTGACATCGAAGCCGACCTCGAAGGCGAGCCCGAAGCCGCGCCAGCCGAAGGCGTCGAGAAGGCCAAGCCCCTGCGCATGAAGATCAGCAAGGCGAAAGAACGTGCCTTGATGAAGGAATTCGGCCTGGACGAAACCGTCCTGACCGAAGAGGAAATGAACAAGCGCCGCCAGCGCCTGAAGACCCTGATCAAGCTGGGCAAGACGCGCGGCTACCTGACCCATGCCGAGATCAATGACCACCTGCCCGACAAGCTGGTGGACGCCGAAACCCTGGAAGTGGTGATCGCCACCCTGAACGACCTGGGTGTGGCGGTGTACGAGCAGACGCCCGATGCCGAAACCCTGATCATCACCGACAACGCCCCCACCGGCTCGACCGAAGAGGAAGCCGAAGAAGCCGCCGAAGCCGCCCTGTCCACCGTGGACAGCGAATTCGGCCGGACCACCGACCCGGTGCGCATGTACATGCGCGAGATGGGCACTGTCGAGCTGCTGACCCGCGAAGGCGAAATCGAGATCGCCAAGCGCATTGAGGGCGGCCTGATGGACATGATGGAAGCCATCAGCGCCTCGCCGGCCACGATCGCCGAAATCCTGTCCATGGCCAACGAGATCCGCGAAGGCAAAGTCGTCATCTCCACCGTCGTGGACGGCTTCACCAACCTCAACGAAGCCGATGACTACGTGGCCGAAGAAGACTTCGATGAATTTGACGAAGCCGACGACGACGACGGCAAAGGCGGCTCCACGGCCCTGACCAAGAAGCTCGAAGAGCTGAAGCACCAGGCCCTTGAACGCTGTGACCGGATCACCGGGCTCTTCGAAAAAGTCCATAAAGCCTACGACAAGGAAGGCTGGGGCTCGCCCGCTTATGTCAAGGCCCAGACCGCGCTGTCGGCCGAGCTGATGACCATCCGTTTCACGGCCAAGACCATCGAGAAGCTCTGCGACATGGTGCGCGAGCAAGTCGATGACGTGCGCAAGAAGGAGCGTGAACTGCGCCGCATCATCGTCGACAAGTGCGGCTATCCGCAGGAGCAGTTTGTGGCCGAATTCAGCGGCCGCGACAAGAACGGCAACCGCGTCACCTCTCATCTGCTGGACCTCAAGTGGATCGAAAAACAGTC
>CAXRGK010000181.1:0-3804 GCA_964230145.1 Burkholderiaceae bacterium
GGGGCCCTTGGTGGTGCGCATGTAGACGAAGTTGTCCTTGACGAACAGGTCCTGGCCCTCGACCAGCTCCACGCCCATTTGCTGCGCGAGGAAGGCGTGCTCGAAGTAGGCGCTGTTGTACATGCCCGGCGTGAGCACCACCACCGTGGGCTCGGCGGTGGTGGCCGGGCTGCTGGCGCGCAGTGTGTCCAGCAGCAGGTCGGGGTAATGCGCCACCGGAGCCACGCGGTGGCGGCTGAACAGGTCCGGGAACAGACGCATCATCATCTTTCGGTCTTCGAGCATGTAGCTCACGCCGCTGGGCACGCGCAGGTTGTCTTCGAGCACGTAGTACTCGCCATTGCCGTTCGCATCTGGCGCCCGAACGATGTCGATGCCACTGATGTGCGAATAAATACGGTTGGGCACATCCACGCCGACCATTTCGGGGCGGAACTGGGCGTTGCCCTCGATCTGCTCGCGCGGAATGACACCGGCTTTCAGGATGTCCTGATCGTGGTAGATGTCGTGGATGAAGCGGTTGAGCGCAGCCACGCGCTGCACCAGCCCCGCCTCCATGCTTTTCCACTCGTGCGCGGGAATGATGCGCGGGATCAGGTCAAACGGGATCAGGCGCTCGGTGCCCGAGCCGTCCTCGTCCTTGTCACCGTACACGGCAAAGGTGATGCCCACATTGCGGAAAATGACCTCGGCCTCTTCGCGGCGCGAGCGCATGGTCTGCGGGTCCTGCGCGGCCAACCAGCGGGCATAGGTCGCGTAATGCGGGCGAACTTCTCCGGCATCGCCACGGTCGGGCAAGCGGGCATACATCTCATCGAATCGGCGCATACAGAACTCTCCTGCCCACAGCTTAGCAAGTAGCGTACCTGCCACATTTGACTCGGCTCAAGGCGGGGGAACATGGCGCCAGTAACGGGGCGCCGCCTGTCGCTCGCAGCGCACCTGCCCTGGCTGGTCACTGCGCCAGAAGGCTGCGCCGCAATGCACCGACGTCAGCAGGCGCAATCCGCGCCGCTGGTAGCGTTGCACCACTTCCGCAGCGGGATGGCCGAAACGGTTGCGGTAACCCGCCTGCACCAGGGCCAGACCGGGCGTCAGCGCATCCAGAAATGCCTGGCTCGACGAGGTCTTGCTGCCGTGGTGCGGCACCAGCAGCAGGTCCACAGGGTCCAGGCCTTGGCTCAGCAACTCGCGCTCCTGCGCCGCTTCAATGTCACCAACCAACAAGGCCGTGCCGCCATCACCCTGCACCCGCAGGACACAGCTGAGCGCGTTGGACCGCATGCTGGTGGTGCCGGGTTGCGGGTGCAGCACTTCAAAGCGCACACCATCCCATTGCCAGCGGCGGCCCGCCTCGCAACGCTCGTGCCCCGGGTGTTGAGCAAGTGGGTGCCTCTCGTCAAGCGACGACCACACGATCACCTGCGGCTGCATCGCCAGCACGGCAGGTGCGCCCCCGGTGTGGTCACTGTCGCGGTGGCTGAGCATGAGCACATCGAGCTTTTCATTGAACTGCGTCAGCAGCGGCACCAGCACCCGGTGCCCGGCGTCGCTCTCGGGCGAATAGCGCGGCCCGGCGTCGTAGAGCAGGCTGTGCCTGGCGGTGCGCAGCAGGACCGCGTTGCCCTGCCCCACATCGGCCGCCAGCAACTCGAAGTGCCCGTACACGGGTCGTGGCGGCAGCCACAGCAATGCAGGCAGCATCAGCGGCACACCCCACATCCGCCAGGACCAGGGCCCACGCCACGCCAGACCCAACGCGCCCAGTAGCGCCACCGCTGCCAAAGGCCAAGGCGGCATGGCCAGAGACACGCTGGCCCAGCGCCAGGCCGACCAATGGCTCAGCAACACCGTCAGAGGCTGCAGGGCCCAGAC
The DNA here is from genome assembly GCA_964230145.1 of Burkholderiaceae bacterium. Lineage (GTDB taxonomy): Bacteria > Pseudomonadota > Gammaproteobacteria > Burkholderiales > Burkholderiaceae_C > Limnohabitans_A. Next base: position 1,876 of record CAXRGK010000181.1, read on the forward strand.
TGCCAGATCCCAGCACCAGGGCAAGAGCATGCCCAGCAAGGCCAGCGGCGTGACCACCAGGGTCACCCAAGGTATCGCCAGCAGATTGGCCAGCAAGCCCACCAGCGAGAGTTGCCCGAAGAACAGCAACGACAGAGGTGCCAGCGCCAGCGACACCACCCACTGCTCACGCAGCAAGCCCCGCACGTGCACCAAGGCCACTCGCCATGCACCAGCGAGGTGCAAAACCCCATGCACCAGCGGCGTGCCTGTTGGGCGATGGTCTGTGCTCGTTCCTGTGGCCATCAAAACCCCCACGGCCACAAAACTCAGCCAAAAACCCGGCTGCAGCAAAGCCCAGGGATCGAGGACCAGCACCACGCAACCGGCGACCCCCCAGACCTGCGCCGCTGACCACTGGCGAGCCTGGCTGCGCAACAAAGTCACCACCGCCAGCATCCAGACCGTGCGCTGCGCAGGCACGCCCCAACCTGTGAACAGCGCATACGCTGCAGCCACCACCAGGCCCCCCCAGCCAGACACCTGCGGTGCAGGCCAATGCAGCGCCCAGGACCGCCCCCAAAGCGCACTGCGGCGCCACAAGGCACCGAGCAGGCGGGCGGCCAGCCAGCCCAGCAGGGTCACGTGCAAGCCCGAGATGCTCATCAGGTGCGCCACCCCGGTGGCCCGAAACACATCCCAGGCGCTGCGGTCGATCGCCGCCTGGTCGCCGGTCACCAAGGCGGCAATCACCCCCGCCACCCCCTCAGGGGCACTGACCGGTCGCAGACGCTCCAGGATGCGGTCACGCACCCGCTGGCGGAGCCATTCCACCGGGTGCCGCCCACTCTGCGCCAGGCGTTGCGGCGGTGGATCGTTCTTGCCCTGGCGCACATAGCCCGTAGCGCGAATGCCCTGCTCCCACAGCCAAAGTTCGTAGTCAAACCCGCGCGGGTTGATGTGCCCATGTGCCGCCTTCAGGCGCACGCGCAAGCGCCAGCGTTCGCCAGGCTGCACATCCTCCGGGCTCTGGCCGGTCAGGTCCGAGCTTGACGCGCTGTACCAGCCCAGATAGACCTGGCGCGGCACCTCGACCACGCGCCCGTCGAGCCTGGCCTCTTCGATCACGAAGCGAAAACGTGTGCCCGTCTCCTGCCGCTGCACCATGGCCTGCACCCGGCCCACCACATCAAGATCGCGGCCTTCCAGCGCGGCATCCATGGGCTCGGGCATGGCGCAGGCGTGCAGCCCTGCCATCGCCCAGCCCAGCAGGGCCATCCCCGGCACACGCCACCACCGACCCGGCCACCCCAGCAGCCCGCCCAGGACTGCCAGCGTCAGATAAGCCCACCCCGACCAGAGCGTGGCTTGCTGCAGCTGTGCAGCCAGTCCCAGTGTCCAGGCCAGGGCAGCGCAGGGCCAGATCAAGGCTTGCCATCGTGGCGTCATTGCATGTCTCCCTGTGCGCGCCTGCATGCATCCAAGGCACTGGCGCGTCTCTTGCTTGATGTTTCTGCATTTAAGCATTCCCCGCTGTCACCGTCGAGCCCGAGTATGTCCATCCACGTCGCCCTGCACCACGTCACCGAATACCGCTACGACCGCCCCATCCAGCTCGGCCCCCAGGTGGTGCGCCTGCGCCCTGCCCCGCACAGCCGCAGCCGCGTGCTGTCCTACAGCCTGCGCGTCGAACCGGAGAGCCACTTCATCAACTGGCAGCAGGACCCGTTTGCCAACTACCAGGCCCGGCTGGTCTTTCCCGAAAAAACCACCGCCTTCAAGGTCACGGTCGATCTGGTCGCCGAGATGGCGGTCTACAACCCCTTTGACTTCTTTCTGGAGCCCTCGGCCGAAACCGTGCCGCTGAGCTACGCGCCCGAGCTGCGCGAAGAACTCGCCCCTTATCTGGTTTGTGCGCCCGAACTGGCGAAGGCCCCGCTGTTCCAGAAG
>CAXRGK010000182.1:0-3027 GCA_964230145.1 Burkholderiaceae bacterium
GCACATACTTGGTGTTGAAGATGTTCAGGCCCTTGTTTTCCATGGCGCCCATGTTGAAGTCGCTGGTGGCGACGATCATGAAGCGTTCCAGGTCCAGCGGCAGGCCAAAGCGGGCCTCGTCCCAGGCCACGCTGGCCATGAGCGAGTTCATCGCGTGCTCGGTCTTGTCCAGATCGCCGGGGCGCCCAAACACCTGCAGCAGGTGGTCCTGGCCCGAGCGCGAGCGGATGCGCTGCTCGCGCGCCACCAGCTTGCCGGCCACCAACGCGAACAGGTAGCAGGGCTTCTTGTGCGGGTCGACCCATTTTGCGAAGTGCCGGCCATCCTCCAGATCGCCTTGCTCGACCAGGTTGCCGTTACTCAGCAGCACCGGGTACTGGGCCTTGCTGGCGCGCAGCGTGACGGTGTAGCTGGCCATCACATCTGGACGGTCCAGGAAATAGGTGATGCGGCGGAAACCCTCGGCTTCGCATTGGGTGAAGAAAGTGCCCTGGCTCACGTAAAGGCCCATGAGCTGGGTGTTCTTCTCCGGGTTGCAGGTGGTGAAGATTTCCAGATCGAAAGGCTCGGTGCCTTCGGGCAGGTTCTCCAGCACCAGCACGTTGCCGTCCATCTTGAACGACGTGCCGCCTCCGTTGACCAGCACGCGCGCCAGGTTCAGCTCCTCACCATGAAGACGCAACGGCTGGGCCGCCACCTCGGGGTTGCGGCGCAGACGCATCTTGTTGAGCACGCGGGTCTTGGCGGGCTCCAGGTCGAAGGTCAGATCGACGGTGTCGATCCAGAACGCCGGAGCGGTGTAGTCTTCACGGCGAATCGCCGCGGCTTGTCCTTCACGCATGGTCAGACGCCTTGTTTGAGTGAAGCTTCAATGAACGCATCCAGATCGCCGTCCAGCACTTTCTGGGTGTTGGAGATTTCGACGTTGGTGCGCAGGTCCTTGATGCGGCTCTGGTCGAGCACATACGAGCGGATCTGGTGGCCCCAGCCCACATCGGTCTTGGTCTCTTCGAGCTTTTGCTGCTCTTCCATGCGCTTGCGCATTTCGTAGTCGTACAGGCGCGAGCGCAGGCGCTGCCAGGCCACGTCGCGGTTGCTGTGCTGGCTGCGGCCGTCCTGGCACTGCACCACGATGCCGGTGGGGATGTGCGTCAGGCGCACGGCCGAATCGGTCTTGTTGATGTGCTGACCGCCCGCACCGCTGGCGCGGTAGGTGTCGGTGCGCACATCGGCCGGGTTGATGTTGATCTCGATCGAGTCATCAATTTCCGGATAGACGAACAGCGAGGCAAAAGACGTGTGGCGGCCGCCCGAGGAGTCGAACGGGCTCTTGCGTACCAGGCGGTGCACGCCGGTTTCGGTGCGCAGCAGGCCGTAGGCGTAGTCGCCCTCGACCTTGATGGTCGCGCTCTTGATGCCGGCGGTGTCGCCTGGGGTTTCTTCTTCGACGGTGGCCTTGAAACCCTTGCGTTCCGCGTACTTGAGGTACTGGCGCAGCAACATGCTGGCCCAGTCGCAGGCCTCGGTGCCGCCAGCGCCAGCCTGGATGTCCACAAAGCAGTTGAGCGGGTCGGCCTGGTTGCTGAACATGCGGCGGAATTCCAGCTCCTCGACCATTTTGGCCAGCTTGGCGCCTTCGGCCTCGATGGTGAGCAGGCCGGCCTCATCGCCTTCTTCCTTGCTCATCTCGAAGAGTTCGCTGTTGTCAGCCAGCTCACTGGTCAGCGTGTCGATGGTCACCACCACGCTGTCGAGTGATTTCTTTTCCTTGCCCAGCTCCTGGGCCTTTTTGGGGTCGTTCCAGACCGCGGGATCTTCGAGCGATGCGTTGACGGTTCTCAGACGGTCAGCTTTGGCATCGTAGTCAAAGATACCTCCGAAGTTCTTCGGTACGCGTGCTGAGGTCAGCGAGTTGCGTACCGATCTGGTTGATGTGTTCTGCGTCCATGGCTAGCCTGTGTTTCAGTGAACCAGCAATTTTCTCACGAGTTTGCACAAGCGCCGGCCACCCCGCCGCACATTCGGCCGCAGGGGCGACCTCCTGCGCAGCCCTCCGTGTAGGAGCGCGCCCCTGCGCGCGAAAGATTGCCCCGGGCACCAGCCTAGAGTTGTTCGCGCGCCTTGCCCGCCCAGCTGTGCAAGCCCTGCAGCAGGTCTTTCTGGCTGAAGGAGCAGCTTTCTTCGCTGAACAGGGCGCCGGCTTCGATGCGGTCGAGCAGGTGGCCCAGCACTTCGCCATAACGCGGCGGCAGGGGCAAGGCGGCGGCTGCGCTGCGCCACTGGGTGCTGAGCTGGGTAATCGGCAGTTCCCCCCGCTCGCAGGCGCCCAGGGCTTGCTGCATGCGTTCAAGGGTGTCGTGGTGGGTGTTCATGGGCTGAGGCGGGGAGGTGGTTGCGGCGACAATCATGCCCCATGAAAGCCATGACCGCCAAACCTCGCCGTCTCGAAGACATCCTGTTCAGCCAGGGTTTTGGCACGCGCCGGGTGTGTGCCGGCTTGATCCAGCAGGGCCATGTGACGGTGAACGGCCAGACGGTGGATGACGCGGGCGCCTTGTATGTGCCCGAGGGGCTGGTCTTCACGGTGCAGGGCACCGAATGGACGTTCCACGAGCAGGCCTATGTCCTGCTGCACAAGCCCGCGGGCACCGAATGTTCGCAAAAACCTTCGGCCTGGCCGAGCATTTACACACTGCTGCCCGCGCCGCTGCGCCAGCGCCCGCAAAAAGGCGCAGTGCAGGGGGTGCAGGCGGTGGGCCGGCTCGATCAGGACACCACCGGGATTCTGCTGCTGACCGACGATGGCACCTTCATTCACCGCATGAGTTCGCCCAAGAAGCATGTGCCCAAGGTGTACGAGGTCACGGCCAAGCACCCGGTCACGCAGTCCATGGTGGACCAGTTGCTGGCCGGTGTGGTGCTGGATGACGACCCCAAACCCGTGCGCGCTGCGGCCTGCGCCATCACCGGTGAACACACGCTGAGCCTGACGTTGACCGAGGGCAAATACCACCAGGTCAAGCGCAT
>CAXRGK010000183.1:0-5742 GCA_964230145.1 Burkholderiaceae bacterium
ACGATGGTTTCGTAGTCGGGGTTTTCGGGCAGCAGCTCGATGTGGTCGGGCAGCTTGCGCAGGCGCTTGACCGTGACCTCTTCGCCCAGGCGGGCGACCACGATCTGGCCGTTGCGCACGTTCTTGGTGGCTTTGACGGCGAGCAGGTCACCGTCCATGATGCCGGCGTCGCGCATGGACATGCCGCGCACGCGCAGCAGATAGTCCGGCACCTCACTGAACAGGCTGCTTTCAAGGTGGTAGGTGCGGTCCACATGTTCCTGCGCGAGAATGGGCGAGCCCGCTGCCACACGCCCGACCAACGGCAGGCTCAACTGGCCCAGACCTGGGAGGGAAAGGCTGAAAGGATCGCTCTCGGCCCGCTGAGGGCGGTTGGCGCCCTTGAGGCGAATGCCGCGAGAGGTGCCGCTGACGAGCTCGATCACGCCTTTGCGGGCCAGCGCCTTGAGGTGCTCTTCTGCGGCATTGGCCGATTTGAAGCCCAGCATGGCAGAGATTTCGGCCCGGGTGGGCGGAGCGCCGGTGTTGGCAATGGCATTGCGGATCAGGTCCAGAATTTCCTGCTGACGGGCGGTGAGTTTGGGGCTGTCGGACATGGTGGACTCCTTGAAGCATTGGGTGAATCTGTTTTTTCATCCAGTAACTGTATTTTTGACCAGTTTTTGGGATTGTGCAAGTGGTGGATGAAAAAAAATGGCAGCAATGGGTGGTGCTGGGCACTGGCGGGACCATTGCTGGAACCGCGACCAACCCTTCTGACCTGACGGCCTACACCGCCGCTCAGCTGGGCGTGGAGGTATTGCTTGACGCCGTGCCAGGCTTGCAGGAGACCCTGCAGGGCGACCGTCTGGTGTGCGAGCAGGTGGCCCAGCTCGACAGCAAGGACATGGACCATGCCACCTGGCAGCTGCTGGCGCAGCGTTGCGTCCATTGGCTGGCACAGCCCGACGTGGGGGGCATCGTGATCACCCATGGCACCGATACCCTGGAAGAAACCGCCTGGTTCCTGCAAAGCGTGCTGGACACGCGCAAACCGGTGGTGCTGACCTGCGCCATGCGTCCGGCCACAGCCCCCATGCCTGATGGACCCGGGAATTTGCGGGATGCGCTGACGGTGGTCCGCCATCCCGAGGCGTGTGGTGTGCTGGTGGTTTGTGCGGGCGGCATTCACAGGGCCAGGGACGTGCAAAAAGTGCATCCCTCCCGTCTGGATGCGTTCAGCTCGGGCGAGGCGGGTCCTTGTGGCCGGGTGGAACACAGCCAGGTGCTGTGGGCAGCCACGCAGGCTTTAACGCCCGTGCATCCCCAGGCCCGCAAGGCACTGGCGGCGTCTGTGGCGGACTGGCCCTGGGTCGAGGTGGTTTACAGCCATGCGGGCGCCGATGCACGCAAAATCCACCTCCTGGTGACCGCAGGGGTCAGGGGCCTGGTGGTCGCTGGCACGGGCAATGGGACGATCCACCAATCGCTGTTGACGGCTTTGCTGGAGGCTCGGAGACAAGGTGTGGCGGTTCGCCTGACCACACGCTGCGCCGATGGGCAGATCGTTGGCCAAACTGCAGCCTGGCAGACGACTGCGCCCGGGCTCAACCCATTCAAGGCGCGCATTGCTTTGATGCTCGACCTGATGGCTTGAGAGGATCGGCCGGTACAGAAACAACAAAGCCCCGGATGACGGGGCTTTGTTCATGAAGGGCCTGGCGAATCAACTGGCCAGCGCCGCCAAGGCACGGGTCGTGATTTCTTCCACGGTGCCCGTGCCACTGATGGCACGGTACTTGGGCGCAGCGGCGGGGTCTTGCTTGGCCCAGCCAGAGTAGTAGTCCACCAGCGGACGGGTCTGGCTGCTGTACACATCCAGACGCTTCTTGACGGTGTCTTCCTTGTCGTCGTCGCGCTGCACCAGCGGTTCGCCGGTCACGTCGTCCTTGCCTTCGACCTTGGGCGGGTTGAACTTGACATGGTAGGTGCGGCCCGAGGCGGGATGTGAGCGGCGGCCGCTCATGCGCTCGATGATGGCGTCGAACGGCACATCGATTTCAAGCACGTAGTCGAGCTTGACGCCCGCAGCCTTCATCGCCTCGGCCTGGGGAATCGTGCGTGGAAAACCGTCGAACAGGAACCCCTTGGCGCAATCGCTCTGGGCGCTGCGGTCCTTGACCAGGTTGATGATCAGGTCGTCGCTGACCAGGCCGCCTGCGTCCATGACTTTCTTGGCCTCAAGGCCCAACGGAGTGCCGGCCTTGACGGCGGCACGCAGCATGTCTCCCGTGGAGATTTGGGGGATGCCGTACTTCTGGCAGATGAAGTTGGCCTGGGTGCCTTTGCCGGCGCCAGGTGCGCCCAACAGAATGAGTCTCATGTGTTTTCCTGATAGCTTGGGGATTCTGTCCAGTCAGGGCCAGCCTGACGCTCGTTCGAGAATAGCATGCGCGCCCCCACGGCTGCCTTACGCAGCCGCCGGACCCGCGAAAATGCCGCGCACGCGTTCCAGATCGGCCGGGGTGTCCACGCCGGGTCCGGGCGCCGCGTCGGTCACATGCACCGCGATGCGGTGGCCGTGCCACAAAGCGCGCAGCTGTTCCAGCGATTCCAGCGATTCGATGGGCGCGGGCGGCAGCTGCGGGAACTGTCGCAAAAAGCCGGCGCGGTAACTGTAGATGCCAATGTGGCGCAGCGGTGCGGGCGAGGGCAGAGCCTTGAAGCCGCCTGAACTGCCGTCCTTTTGTCCGTCACGCCACCAGGGGATCGGGGCACGGCTGAAGTACAGCGCGATCTGGCGTGCGTCCATGACGACCTTGACCACATTGGGGTTGGTGAACTCGGCCAGATCATGGATGGCATGGGCGGCGGTGCCCATGCTGGCTTCGGGGCGATCGGCCAGCACTCGGGCCACTTCGTCGATCCGCGTTGGCGGGATCAGCGGCTCGTCGCCTTGCACGTTGACGACCAGCGCGTCGTCCGACAGGCCCAGCAATTCACAGGCTTCGGCCAGACGGTCGCTGCCGCTCACGTGATCCTGGCGGGTGAGCAAAGCCTCCATGCCGTGGGCTTGACAAGCCTGTACCACGCGGGGGTCGTCGGCGGCCACCACCACGCGTGTAGCGCCTGATTGCGCAGCGCGCTGCGCCACGCGTACCACCATGGGCAGGCCGGCGATGTCGGCCAGTGGTTTGTCTGGCAATCGGCTGGACGCCATGCGTGCCGGAATGATGACGGTGTAGTTCATGCAGTCCCAGGCCATCTCAGGCAGCCGCAGGACGGCTGGCAGCGAGCTTGGCCAGTTCGTCGTCGCTCAGGGGGCGGGCTTCGTTTTCGAGCAGGATCGGGATGCCGTTGCGGATCGGGTAGGCCAGACGTGCGCTGCGTGAGAGCAGTTCCTGACGTTCGCGGTCGTAGTCCAGCGGACCCTTGGTCACCGGGCAGACCAGCAGTTCAAGCAGTTTGTTGTCCATGCGCCGATGATACCGGGACGCTCTCGTCAGACGCGTCGGGCACCATGGGCAGGCCGCGTTGGCGCAGCAGGGCATCGAGTGCTCGCCAGAAGGCCGGTTCCGGTGTCATCTGCAAGGGTACCGCCCAGGCATCGGGCTGATGGGCCCAGAGTTTCACGGCATCTTTCTCGGTGCACAGCAGTGGACGGCCGCAGGTGGTGGGTTGCCAATCAGCAAAGTCGTGATGGTCGGGCAGGGCGTGGGTTTCAGCCAGCACCAGCCCCCGGGACTTGAGCATGTCGAAAAAAGCCTGTGGGCGTGCCAGGCCGGCGACCGCGTCGACCGGCTGAGGGGTCAGCGTTTGCAGTTCACAGGTCTGGCCTTTGGCGTTGATGGCCTGGACAGCCAGTTGCCGGTGCGCCACAAAGCCCTGGCCACTGTCGTTCTGGCCATGGGTGTGCAGCAAGAGATCAACCGGTCTGGGCCAGGGTTCGCGCAACGGACCGGCCGGCAACAGCCAGCCGTTGCCTGGGCCTCGGTCATCCATCAGGCAGATTTCCAGGTCACGCTGCAAGGACAGGTGTTGCAGGCCATCGTCACAGACGATGACCTCAATTTCGGGATGGGTTTGTCGCAGTTGTCGGGCCGCCTGCAGCCGTGAGGCACCCACCCAGACGGGCACCTGGGTGTGCTGGTGGATCAGCAGTGGTTCATCGCCCACTTCAGCCGCAGTGTCGCCAGTCTGGACCGGGCGGATACCCTGGCTGCGGCGACCATGTCCCCGGGAGACCACGCCCACCTGCAAGCCGCGTTGGCGCAAGTGCTGGACCAATGCAATGGTGGTTGGCGTTTTCCCAGCGCCACCAGCGACCACATTGCCCACCACGATGACGATGCCTCCAGGATGGCCCGAAGCCAGCCAACCCCGGTGATAAGCGAACTTGAGCAGCAGAAACAGGGCGCCATAGAGCCCGGACAAAGGTAGCAGCAAGCAGGCCAGCACACCGCGGCGCAACCAGATGCGGGGCAGCAGTTCATGCAGGAAAGCGGTCATGGGTCAACGCCCCGATTGCGTCGCGAATGTGATTTGCGTCAGCCCGGCCTGGCGGGCCGCTTCCATGGCATGGATCACGGCCTGGTGGGTGGCCGAGGCATCGGCGCTGATGATCAGCCGGGACTCACGTGAGGCTACGGCACCCAAGGCAGCCCCCAGTGCGCCAGCAGATTGGCCGGGCACGGGCATGCGGTTGATGGCATAGGCACCCTGGGCCGACACCGTCAGGATGATTTGTTGTGGTCGGTCGGTCTGCTTTTGGGCGTCGGCGACGGGCAAGGTCAGGTTGATTTCTGTTAGCTTGGACCAGGTGGTCGTCAGCATCAGGAAGATCATGATGACCAGCAGCACATCAATGAACGGGATCAGATTGATTTCAGGCTCGGGGTGTGAGCGGCGCCCTCTGAAATTCATGGTCTGTGCTTTCCGTCAGCGGCGCAGCTTGGCCAGATGGTGGGCGAAACGGTCAGCAGCCACTTCCATGGCCAGCAAATGTCGGTCCACGCGCGCCCGGAAATAGCGCCAGAACAGCAAGGCAGGGATGGCAATGACCAGACCGAAGGCTGTGTTGTAGAGCGCCACGGAAATGCCGTGGGCCAGCTGGGCTGGCTGATTGGTATTGGCTTGGTGGGCCCCGAAAATCTCGATCATGCCCACCACGGTGCCCAGCAGGCCCAGCAACGGCGCAGCAGATGCCAGGGTGCCCAGCAAGCTGAGGTAGCGTTCCAGATGCTGGGCGGCGACGCGACCAACGATTTCCATGCTGTTGCGCACTTCCTCATCGGTGGCTGTGGGATGGGCCTGCAGCACTTTCAGGCCGCTGGCCAGCACGGGCCCCAAAGCCCCAGCCTGTTCCAGTTGCTCGATCTGCTGTGGATGGAGGGGGAGCTGTTGCGTGGTCTCCATGGCCTGGGCCAGCAGCCGATGGGGGATGACTTTCTCGGTCTGCAGCTGGATCAGGCGCTCAATGATCACGGCCAGCACCAGCACCGAACACAGGATCAGTGGCCAGATCGGCCAGCCAGCAGCTTGCAGGACGGATAGCACAAAGGTTTCCTTCTTGATGGATTCGTCAACCAAGGGGATTATGGCTGAAGCCTGTTCTGGCGGAATCAGAAGGCATTGCGCCTGTGGATAACTTTGTGGGAAATTCGCCGTGCTACACCTGCTAGAGGCCAGTACACTGCTTGGCGTGGCTTGTTGGTTTTGCAGTATTTTGCGAAAAAATCAATGAAAATCAATGGGTTACGAGAT
>CAXRGK010000184.1:0-3974 GCA_964230145.1 Burkholderiaceae bacterium
CGGTGCGCCAGGCGGTGTCCCAGCCAGACCCCGGCCAGCGCAGGCACGATCAGCAGCAGCCAGCGCTGCCAGAGCGCGGGCTGCGACAAACGACCGTCAACAGCCATGCCCGCCAGCACCGTGAGCACCGCCACCGCCATCACCATCGGGATGGTGGCTCTGATTTCGTGCGGATCGGGCAGACGCCGGGTCAGCCAGGCCACCACCACCGGACCTGCTGTGCCAAATAACATCTCGACCACGCCAATGCCCATGCCGTAGACCGCGGCCCAGCGTTCGGACAGGGGCTGGTGCGTTTGCCTGGCGCGCAAAGCCCTGAGTCCGACAGCGGCCACATACACGCCCAGCGCCAGCAGCGGCCAGCGGCTGCTCAGGTGGTGGCTGAGCCAGAGCCCAAGCACGGTGCCGACGACCATGCCTGGCAACAGACGGCGCAGCTCGGGCCACTGCACCTGCCGCCAGTTCAGGCCGCTGTGCATGAGCGAGGCCGGCAGGTCCAGCATCAGCGTCAATGCCACCACCTCGGGCAGAGGCCATTGCCAGGCCAGCAGGGGCACGATCACCAGTGCCGAGCCAAAGCCCGTCAGGCCCAGCACCAGGTAGCCCACCAGCACACTGGGCAGGGCCCACCCGATTTCAATCATTCATGTCTCCCTCTGGCAGGGGATCGACCTGCCCCATCTGCTCGGCCACAAAGCGCCGGAACACCGCCATGACTGGTAACTCGGTGCGGCCGGCCAAAGTCACCATGCCCAGACGGGCCCCCTGATTGAATCGGGGCAAGAGCGGCAAAAGCACCAATTCCCCATGCGCAAGCAGATCACGGGCCGGGCCAAGAATCCCCAGGTACACCGCATCGGTCTGCCGTGCTGCCTCGAGCAGGCTGGGGATTTCCTCGCACTGCAGCGACACCAGATCGTTCGGATTGGCCTGCGGGCCATAACGCGCCACCAGCATCCGCGCCACCTCCGCCGACAGAGGGATCGAGGCCACCGGATACTCCAGCACGGCCTCAAAGGGCACACCATCAGGATAACGGGCCAGCAAAGGATGCCCGCTGCGCACCAGCAGGCCTGCTGGCATGTCATACAGCGGGCCGATGATCAGGTCAGAGGCCGGCGTCACGCGGCGCACATCGACCACCAGGGCATCGAGGACGCGCTCGCGCAGCTGTTGCAGCTGCAGTTCGGTGGGCCCGCGGATCACCGAGACCTTGACCCCCGGGTAATGCCGGGCCATGTGCACCAGCCAGGGCGTCATCAGCACGGCCCCCGGGCCGGAGCCGAGGCCAAGCCGCAGATTGCCCAGATTACCTTGCTGCATGACGGTGGCCCCCTGCTTGAGCTCGGCCGCCTCGTGCACGATGCGCTGGGCTCTCGCCAGGACCGAACGACCCAGCGGTGTGAGCTCGTTGCGCTTGCCGATGCGGTCCACCAGCGGGCCGCCCAACTCATCCTCCAGCGCCTGGATGCTGCGACTGAGCGCCGACTGGGTGATGTGCAGTTTTTCTGCGGCACGGCTGAAGGACCCGGTCTCGGCCAAGGCCAGCCAATGTTCCAGATGCCTGAGGTTCATTCATTCATTTTACGAATGAAAAAAAGAAAAATAAGTCATTGGACACATAAAAAACCGCTCCCTACCATGCCGCCTTGCTGGTCGTTCAGCCATCCATCAACCACAGGAGACAAACATGAAATTCAAAAACGTTCTCGGGGGCCTGCTCGTCGCCGTCAGCGCCATCGGCTCAGCCTGGGCGCAAAACTACCCCGTCAAGCCCATCACCTTGATCGTTCCATACCCGGCCGGTGGCCCTTCGGACTTCTTTGCCCGCAAGGTGCAGCCCGATGCGGCTGCAAAACTGGGCCAGCAGCCCATGATCATCGAGAACATCGGCGGTGCAGGTGGCTCCATCGGCATGAGCAAATTGATCAACGCCCCGGCCGACGGCTACACGCTCAGCGCAGGCAGCCCCATGGAACTGGTGCTCGCGCCGATGGCCATTCAGGGCGTGAAATACAAGCCTGAAGACTTCAAGCTGGTCGCTCAGTTCACCACCACCAACACCATTCTGGCGGTGCGCAACTCGCTGAACATCAAGACCGTGGAGGACTTGCTGGCTTATGCACGCAAGAACGCTGACAAGCCGCTGAGCTATGGCAGCGTGGGACCTGGCTCGCTCTACCACCTGATCGGCGAAAAGTTCTCCCAGCTGACCAAGCTGCAGATGCTGCATGTTCCTTACAAGGGCATCGCCCCCTTGATGACCGACCTGATGGGCGGCCAGATCGACATGGCCTTCCTGCCCATGGGCGGCTCGATTCCTCAAACCATTGCAGATGGCAAGGTGCAGGGCCTGGCGGTGACCTCCAAGACACCGCACCCGTTGTTCAAGCAGTTCCCGCCCATGGCCACCATCAAAGGACTGGAGGCGATGGAGTTTGACATCTGGTCGGGCATCCAGGTGCACAAGAACACGCCTGACCAAGTGGTCAGCGCGCTGAACAAAGCCTTCTATGCCTCCGTCGAGGTACCCGAGACCCGCAAGGCATTTGAAGCCAACGGCAACGTGATTCTGCCCAGCCGTACCCCGGCCGAGCTGGCCCGCGTCTACCAGGGCGAAATCGAGCGTTACCGCGCGATTGCCAAATCCATCAATCTGCAACCTCAGTGAACCCGTACAAGGATTGCAAATGAACGCCCCCCGCGAAGCTTTTGCCCAGGACTTGTTGCAGGCCCTGGGTGTGCAGGCCGATGAGTTCATCGCCGTACGACGTGACATCCACCGCCACCCCGAGATGGGCTACAAGGAATACCGCACCAGCGACCTGGTGGCCGAGCAGCTGGAGAAGTTCGGCTACACGGTCACGCGCGGCCTGGGCGGCACCGGCGTGGTCGGTCAGCTCAAGCGAGGCACAGGTGGCAAGACCCTGGGCATTCGCGCCGACATGGACGCGCTGCCCATCGAGGAAGCCACCGGCCTGCCGTACGCAAGCTGCAACGCCGGCATCATGCACGCCTGCGGCCATGACGGACACACCGCCATGCTGCTGGCAGCCGCCAAACACATCGCGGCCAACGGGCAGTTTTCCGGCACGCTCAACCTGATCTTTCAGCCCGCCGAGGAAGGCCTGGGCGGCGCGAAGAAGATGATGGAAGACGGCCTGTTCACGCAGTTTCCCTGCGATGCGGTGTTTGCCATGCACAACATGCCGGGCCACCCGCAAGGCCACCTGGTGCTGCGCGACGGGCCGATGATGGCCTCGTCGGATTACGTCACGATCACGCTCGACGGCAAGGGCGGCCATGGGGCCATGCCCCATCAGGCGGCGGACCCTGTGGTGGCCGGCGCGGCCATCGTACTGGGCCTGCAAAGCATCGTGGCCCGCAATGTCGATCCGCAGGAGACGGCTGTCATCACGGTCGGCGCCTTCAATGCCGGGATCGCCAACAACGTCATTCCCCAAACCGCGACATTGAGCCTGAGCGTGCGCGCGTTGAACCCGCAAGTGCGCGAGCTGCTGGAAAAACGCATCATCGAACTGGCCCACGCGCAGGCGCAGAGCTATGGCGTGCGGGCCCATGTGGACTACAAGCGCGGCTACCCAGTCCTGGTCAACCACCTGCACGAGACCGACTTTGCGCGCCATGTGGCCGAGGAGCTGGTGGGCGCCGAGCGCGTGACACGCCAGGGCAAAGCTCTGACCGGCAGTGAGGACTTTGCCTTTTTCCTGGAAAAGGTGCCGGGCTGTTACCTGTTGATCGGCAACGGGACCGGCGAAGGCGGCGGCCACGGCGCGTGCATGGTGCACAACCCGGGGTACGACTTCAATGACGACAACGTGGCGGTGGGTTCGGCCTACTGGGCCTTGCTGGTGGAACGGTTTCTGAAGGACTGACACCGGGCGCCGCCCGCTGCCCGCTGTGTCGGGGCGACCGATGCCCGGACTCCTCATGCTGCCCCGGAGAGATCGGAA
>CAXRGK010000185.1:0-15788 GCA_964230145.1 Burkholderiaceae bacterium
GTTTGTGGCTCATGTCCTGTAAAGGCTGGTTGCTGTCGCTCGTCCCAAGCCGGTCCAATGCCAGCTTCCGACCCGATGCGGTCGTCGACGAACCCACAATGAACTTCCGCTCCTGGTTAATAGCGAAGTTCAGAACAGGCGTTCGGCCGCAAATCAGCGGACCTGCAAAAGTCCTAGATTTCCCCGGAGATGCCAAAGCAGGTATGCAGGCAGGCCGAACTCGTGCATCGGCGCGCCCAGCACGACATGGCCATGTGGCTGCATCTCAGCGATCTAGCATCATCCCGAACCATCTATGCGGCTTGCCCGGCTCCAGTGAACGCGGCGCTGAGCGCCGAATTCACTGATTTCAATGACCCCGGCGTGGACTGCGTGCATTCACACCGAAGTCATGCTGCCCGATGGCAGTGGTCAGTTCAGTAGGTGATGACCGGCATTTGGCCGGTGCGGATGGCTTCGGCCAGTTCGATCTTGACCTGTTCGCGTGTCTTGCCCTGGGCCACCGGTTTGGCCGGGTAGCGGCCAGGGAAAAGTTCATTGGCTTTCTTGCCGCTCTCTTGGTCGATCACGATGTCGCCGGTGCGGATGGCTTCGGCCAGCTCGGCTTTGACTTGCTCGCGGGTCTTACCTTCGACGACCGGTTTGGCCGCGTAGCGGCCAGGGAAAAGTTCATTGGCTTTCTTGCCGCTCTCTTGGTCGACCACGATGTCGCCGGTGCGGATGGCTTCGGCCAATTCAGCCTTGACCTGTTCGCGGGTTTTGGGGGCCGAAGCATCAAAGGCCAAGGCATGGCCAGCGGACAGGGCTGCCACGGCAAGGGTCAGGGCGGAGAGGGTGTAGCGGTTCATGATCGGTTTCCTTTCGGTTTCAAGAAACGGCCGTTCTGTCAACATGACAGAGCTTCTGGCCGGGTCGATGGACCTTCGTGTGGAAAGCACTGCATCGATGGGATGAACTTTAAAATTTCTGATTCGAGGGAAAAACAGCCAATAAAACATTGGGTCATTTCCAAAAGAGAAATAATGCAAGCTCTTGAAGAGCCTGTAAGGAGCGCTGGATGGACCGACTGCAGTCGATGCGTGTTTTTGAGAGCGTGGTGGACGAGGGCGGCTTTGCCGCTGCAGCGCGGGCGCTGGACATGTCGGCCCCCGTGGTCACCCGGCTCGTGGCCGACCTGGAAGAACACCTGGGCACGAGGCTGTTGCAGCGCTCCACTCGGCGCCTCTCACTCACCGAGGCTGGCCAGCAATACCTCAGCCGCATACGCCACATCCTGCAGGACATCGATGAAGCCGATGCGATGGCGAGTTCGCACACCACCGAGATGGCCGGCGTGCTGCGAATCCAAGCGCCGCCCCTGCTGGCCACCTATGTTGTCGCGCCTTTGCTGGGCCGCTTTCGCAGCCAGTACCCTGCGGTGCGGATCGAGCTGCATGTGTCGCCCGTGACCGAGCCAGCCATTGAGGACTTCGACATCACCTTGCTCGGCACCGATGACAACTTCGACGCTGACATCGTGGCGCGCAAGGTCATCGAGTCAGAAGCTTTCCTGGTCGCTTCGCCGGCCTATCTGCAGCGCCGGGGGGAGCCACGCAGGCCAGCGGAGCTGGCGCACCATGATTGCCTGAGATTGAAATCGCCCCAAACCCGACCACGCATTTGGCGTTTGTGGAGTCCTCAACGAGAAGAACAATGGCAGGATGTGGAAGTTCAGCCTGTTTTGTTGTCCAACCATATGGACACGCTGTTGCGCGCTGCGCTCGATGGCGCCGGCATCATGTCTTTGCCCTTGGATATCGCGGCACCTTACCTCTCACAAGGCACTTTGGTTCGGGTGCTCTCTCCCTGGATCACAGGGCGGCTGGCCTTGTATGCGGCATTGCCGAGCCGTAAGTTCATTCCCGACCGGACACGGGTTTTTCTGGAGTATCTGATCGAGCAAACAAAGCTTCAGACCGACAAGGCCTTGAAGGCATTCACTTCAACGAAAGCGGATTCCGTTGGTTGAGCCACCGACGCACGCGGGCCGCGGTTCAGCCTGAAATTTTCAGATGCCTTCAAATGGAGAAAGCGTGTCGATGGACGCCTGCAGACTGACCATCGACGCGCTAGGTCGGTTCCATCACACGGGTTTGGAGTGCGTTTTTCATGAATGCGGCGGCTTGGTTGCTCAATCGGGGCAAATGGGCAATCTGGTCTTGCTCGATGTGCTGCAGCACCATTTCGTTGATTCCACCAATCAGCCCAGTGGCCAGCCATTGCGGGATCGGAGTTGAGCGATGGTTGGCGGCGGCCGCCAGAAGTACCCCCGCTAGTCTTTCCATTGCCAAGCGCCTGGCGACCAGCCCAGCAGGTCCAAGCGCAAGGATCTCCACAAACAACGCGCGCAGTAGCAAGGGATTGGCGGCCAAGGTCTCCAGATAGAGCCTGATGGTCAGATCAATCTGCGAACTCCAATCTCGCTTGGGATCGATGCTGGCACGCAGCGTGGCCTCGATCTTTTGCGCAGAGTGGTTGAACAGCGCGATCAGGCAGTCGGTCTTGTCCTTGAAGTATTGGTAGAAGGTCCTCTTGGACACATTCGCCTCGCGAACGATGTCTGAAGTCGTGAGTTGCGCGTACCCGTGAGCAGTGACCGCGCGTGCCATTCCCTCCAGCAACCGGGTGCGGTGTTCATCGTCAGGGATCTGTGGTCGGCTCATGGTTCGAGTATCTCATGCTCGGTACTTGACAGTACCGAAAATCGGCGTAGAATTTTGATTATGGTACCAATTGGTACCGAACTAGAGAATGCCATGTTGAATCAACAAAATCGATTGCTTGCCAGGCTGACACTCAGTGCCTTGATGGGGGTGGCAGCTTGCCTTCCCACGCTAACACATGCCGAAGCTCTCAACTTCGAAGAAGCCGCCCATCGACTGCAAGCCAATTCAGATCGCCTTGCAATGACTCGCTTTTCTGTTGAGAGCGCACAATTAAAAGAGCAGGCCACTCGGCATCTGGGTGGTCCCGTGGTGATCGCAGGAGCTGCGGCTTTCCGCTTCCAGGGCGCCGTACAGGGCATTGATCTGACCCCCCTGACGCACACGATCGGTTCGTCGATTGCAGCGTTGCCGGCGCCGCTGGCGGCCGGTCTGACACGCCTGCCGCCACTTCCGAACAGCCTCGATCTGAGCACGCAGCGCAGTGGCAATACCTCATCAGTCTCGGCCATATTGCCGATCTACACCGGGGGCGCCACCACGGCAATCAAACAGGCCTTGCAAGCCAAAACCGAAGAGGCCCGGGCAGACGGCCGCCAGGTACAACAGGAAGTGTTCAATGAGTTCGTGCAGCGCTACTTCGGCGCCCAACTGGCTGAACGCGTCGCCGGATTGCGTGAAGTGGCCTACCGAACCGTCTCGGAGCATGACGCCGCCACGCAGCGAATGCTGGAAGCAGGTCTTGTCGCACAGGTCGAGCGACTACAGGCTCGCGCAGCGATGGAGGATGCCAAGCGTAACGCCCTGAAGGCCCGGGATGACGCTGAATTAGCCTCGACGGCGTTGGCCAGAACCCTTCGCAACAATGAGCGGATTCAACCGATGAGCCCGCTGTTCGTGATCAGTTCGCCGATCGAGCCGCTCGGCTACTTCACTGACGCGGCCCTGGAACGTCACCCGGGATTGGCCAAGGTGGCTGCCAAGAAGCGTGAAGCCGAGCAAATTCATGCGCTGGAAGAGTCTCAGAAGAAGCCTGCGGTGTTCGCCTTTGGCCAACGCCAACTGCGCTCCTCGGACCAGGCCAATTGGGTTGTGGGCGTCGGGGTCAGCTGGAGGTTGTGGGGTGGCGTGGACCGCTCCTTAATGAGCGAAGCCTCTCACCGGCTCATCGAGATGGCGGACAGCCAGGACAAGCAAGCCCGAAATGACATTGCCTTGCTGGTCGAGAAACGTTGGATGGCCGTCGACCAAACCCGGCGCCAGTTCCTTGCGCTGACCCCGAGTCTGGAGTTGGCCAATGCAGTCCTCCAACTCAAGACCAAGGGCCAGAAGGCGGGTACCAACTCCACGCTGGAACTGATCGACGCCGAAGTGAACCTGGCCAAAGCCAAAACGGAACAGGCGCAAGCGGCTTACGACTATGTCAAGGCGCTCGCCGATCTCCTTGAAGTGTCTGGCCTGTCCGATCAATTCGGCAGTTACATGGCTCGTGCCGATCTGAAAGTGCAATGAGATGAACAAGAAACTACCCATCACTCTGGCCATCATCGGCGCAGTCACCGTTCTCAGCGTGGGCCTATGGAAGGCCCAACAGCCTGGCGCCGAGGCGTTCCAGGGGCAAATGGAGGTTCAGGAAGTAGACGTCGCTTCCAAGGTCAGTGCCCGGATCGCGGACATCTTGGTCAAGGAAGGGGATGTCATCACGGTCGGCTCGCCGCTGATTCGCCTGGACAGTCCTGAGGTGACCGCAAAACTGGCGCAGGCCACTGCGGCCCAGGAGGCTGCGCAGGCCACCGCGGCCAAGGCACAAAATGGCGCCCGCCCCCAGGAGGTGGAAATCGCCCGTCTGAACTGGCAGCGCGCATTGGCGGCGGCGGACCTGGCACAGGCGTCGTTCAAGCGGATCGAAGGATTGGCCAGGGACGGCTTGATCGCTGCGCAAAAGCGCGACGAGGCCGAAGCCAATTTCAAGACAGCCCGCGATCAAGCCCTGGCTGCACAGGCCCAATACGAGATGGCTCGCGCCGGGGCCCGTGCCGAGGACAAGCAAGCTGCCGCCGCACAGGCGCGTCAATTGGCTGGAGTCGTAGCTGAAGTCCAGGCGGCCAAGGCCGAGACGGAACTCAAGAGCCCAGTGGCCGGCGAAGTCGTCAAGGTGCTGGGGCGCGTGGGTGAAATTTCGCCCCAAGGCGTCCCCGTGGTCACGGTTGCCAACATGGCAGATCAGTGGGTGGTGCTCAACGTGCGCGAAGACAAACTCGACAAGTTCGCCGTCGGCAAAGAATTCGATGCCACCTTGCCTGCCCTGAAAGGCCGTAAGGTTCGCTTCAAGGTCTACCGGGCAGCAGTCCTGCCTGATTTCGCCACGTGGCGTGCCACCAGGTCCGATCAGGGCTTTGACATCAAGACCTTCGAGCTGCGTGCCCGCCCGTCCCAAATGATTGAGGGCGTTCGCCCTGGCATGTCCGTGCTGGTCGAGTGAATTGACCATGCGCCACTTCTTCAACAGCACTAGGCGGGAGGCCCGTCGCCTTGGTCAAAGTCCCTGGGACTTGGCGATGGTGACTTGGGTGCCTGTATTGGCCGTGGTGTTGGTCGTTTGGATATTCTCCAGCGCCATCCCCAGGAACCTACCTGTTGGCGTGATGGATGAAGACCATTCCGCGCTATCGCGACAACTGGTCCGCATGCTCAACGCCTCGCCTGGCATGCAAGTGGTGGACGAATTCGACAGCGAGTCCACGGCCCAACTTGCCCTAAGAGAGGTGCGGGTCTACGGGATGATCAACATCCCCAGGGACTTCGAGAGAGACATCAAGCGCGGGATAAAGGCGGAGGTCATTCTGCGTCACAACGCTCAGTTCGCCACGCATTCGAGTCTGCTGCAGCGGGATGTACGCACGGTGGTTGGGACCCTGGCCGCCGGCATCGAAATGTCTGCTCGAAACAAGCGAGGTGAATCGGCCCAACAGGCCAAGGTCAGCTTTAACCCGATCCAAATCCAATCGATCGCACTGTTCAACGGGTCTGGCAACTACGAAAAGTACCTGACTGCCGCCGCGATCCCCGCCATCCTTCACATCCTCGCGATGACGGCTGGGGCTTGGGCGGTCGGCCGTGAATTCAGGGACAGGACGCTGGGGCAGTGGCTGCAGCACGGGGGGCCGCGGGCCGTCGGAGCAGCCTTGCTGGGCAAGCTGGCGATTCCCTGGGTGACCCTGACCAGCGTGGGCGCCGCGGCGCTCTGGTACATCCCGCCCGGGCGTGGCTGGGACATCCCTGGGAGCCTTCTCTGGATCTTCTTGGCCATGACCTTACTGATGGCGCTATCGCTGGCCGCGGGTGCAGCGGCGGCCACTCTGACCAAGTCCTTGCGCACTGCGTTGTCCGTCACGGGGCTTTTGACCGCCCCGGCATTCGCGTTCAGCGGTATGAGTTTCCCGCTGAGTGCGATGCCTGACAGTGCTCGGATGTGGGCGACCTCCATGCCGTTCACCCACTACATCCGATTGCAGACCGAGCAATTGCTGATGGGCTTAACCTTCGGCGCGAGTGCCGCCACACCTGCTGTATTCCTGCTGGCCACCCTAGGGTTGCTCGGGCTGGCGGCCTTGGGCTTGGTCCAGGCTCGCGACAAGCCATCGACCTGGGGAGCGCGTTGACATGACCTCGCACCATCCCACTTCGCTGAGGTCAGGGTTCGTCGCAACGCTGAGGGACGTCTTGCGCGACAAGGGCGCATTGATGATCTTTGTGGCTGCGCCCCTGTTCTATGCTTTCTTCTACCCCTGGTTCTTTGGCCCGGAGGTCGTGACCCGGATCCCGGTGGCGGTTGTCGACCAGGATCACTCGGCGCTTTCACGCTCGATTCATCGTCTGGCACTTGCCAATCCTCGCATCGAGGTCAAGGCAGTTGGGGCGGATGAGCGAGCCGCGCAAGCCGCCATGAGTCGTGGTGAGATTGATGGCTATCTGGTCCTGCCCGACGACCTGAAAGCCCATGTTGCCAGGGGAATGCCCGCTATGGTGACCGTGGTCTCGAACGGGGCCTATCCCCTCATCAGCAAGGCAGTTCAGTACGGCTTTTCTGAGGCCGTGGGCGCAGCCTCGGCAGGTGTTGAGATCAGGCAGCGAGAGGCCAAAGGACAGAGTCCCCGCCAAGCCGGCGAGAGCCGCACTCCCGTGGATTTCCGGGCCATGGCGCTGTTCAACCCTACAGAAGGCTATAGCAGCTTCATTGTTCCTGCCGTTGCCTTGTTCATCATGCACCAGATCCTCCTGATGGGCGTGGGTATGCTGGTGGCGACCTGGGTCGAACGAGGCGCGGCTCATGCCAGTCCAATGGCCTGGATCGGGCGCTGGCTGGCATTCCTGTTGCCGGGATTGGTGTCTGGCCTGTTCTATTTCGGATGGGTCTTTTGGCTCTACGGTTACCCTCGCGCTAACAACGTGGCTGGCTCCCTGGTTTTCCTGGTCCTGTACGTGTCGGCCATCGTGACGCTAGGGTCACTTGTGGGCCTGTGGTGTAGAGATCGCGAACGGGTCCTTCAAGTCCTGCTTTTTTCGACATTGCCGATGGTGTTTCTTGCCGGATTTTCCTGGCCGCCAGAAGCGTTGCCGCTCCCGTTGCAGTATCTGCGGTGGTTGATACCGACAACGTCTGGAGTGCAGGCTGCATTGCGCCTGAATCAAATGGGAGCCCCTCTGCAAAGCGTGATGCCCTTTCTCGGTTGCCTGTTGGCACTGACCGTGGTGGCCGGCAGCTTCGTCTTGAAATTCGGCGGTAAGCCGCAGGGCGATTGAGGACGGAGATACTTGCACACGCGCAGGCAATGGGCTGCTGTGAAGGCACGCTGCTGGTTCGAGGAAGAGCCACGCGTCGACTTCATCCGCAATATCGCCCCCTGGGACGCCGACGATCTGGACGCTGATCGCAGCCGAGGATTGCGATTGGACTCTGAGCGGCCGTTGATCAAAGTTCTGCTGATGGCAGCTTCTGGCCGGTAGCAGCCAGCAGGTCTGAGCCAACGATAGTTCCCGTTGCGACGCCGATATCCTCAGCTGCCAGCCTGTGGCCTGTCGGTATGCGTTAAGAACCAAGGGACCGCAGAGGTCCCCCGCGTCAGCCCTCCGCTGCGTTCAAGCCATCACTTGCCGAACCACTTGGCCACGTACTGCCATGTGCGCAGCAACAGACCGGCGCGCTCCACATCGGCCTGCGCCACGAGCGGGGTTTCGCCCAGCGGCTTGCCGTTCGAGGTGGCGACCACCTTGCCGACCACGGCGCCCTTGGCCACGGGCGCTTCCAGGCCCGGTTTCAGTTCCACCGTGGCCTGCACCTGCTGGCCGCGTGGCACGGTAAGCATCCATGGCGCGCCCAGGACCGCACCCACGGTGTCGGCCTTGCCAAAGCTCACCTTGGCCGTTGTGACCACTGCACCTGGCTGGATCGGGACAGCTTTTTCGAAGCTGCCAAAGCCCCAGCCGAGCAGCGTGCGCGTGTGGTCGGCTCGTGCCTGTGCGCTGTGGGTGTTGAGGATGACCGAGATCAAGCGCATATCGTTGCGCTTGGACGAAGTGACCAGGCAATAACCGGCCTCAGCGGTGTGGCCGGTCTTGAGGCCGTCCACAGTGGGGTCGGTGTAGAGCAGGGCGTTGCGGTTGCCTTGCTTGATGCCGTTGTATTTGAAATCGTGTTCGGCGTAGATGGGGTAGTACTCGGCGCTGTCGCGAATGATGGCGCGCGCCAGTATGGCGAGGTCACGCGCGGAGGACTTGTGCTCCGGATCGGGCAGACCCGTAGGGTTGACGAACTGGGTGTGCGTCATACCAAGGCGCTGGGCCTCGGCGTTCATCAGCTTGGCAAAGCCGGCCTCTGAACCGGCCATCTGTTCGGCAATCGCTTTGGAGGCATCGTTGCCTGACTGGATGACAATGCCGCGCAGGATGTCAATGACGGTGGCCTGGCTATTGAGCGGCAGGTACATGCACGACTCGGTGCCCGAACCGCGGCACCAGGCGTTCTGGCTGACTGTGACCAGATCGGTCTGCTTGAGCTTGCCTGAGCGCAGCGCTTGCTCGACGATGTAGCTGGTCATCATCTTGGTCAGCGATGCGGGGGGCAGCGGCTCGTCGGCGTTGGCCGAAGCCAGCACCTCGCCGGAGTCAAAGTCCATCAGCAGCCAGGCCTTGGCAGGCAGCGCCGGCGGGTTGTCGGCCAGGGCCGTCTGGGCGGCCAGAGGCGGCAGGGCGTTTGCAGAGGCTGCGGCGGCCGCAGCCTTTTTGTGCGCTGCAGGCTTGGCGGCAGCGGGGTGTTTGGCCGCGAAGGACGCCGAGCTGGGCAACAGGGTGCCCACAGCGATGGCCAGGGCGATGGGGAGAAGAGAGAAAGTCTTGGCTTGCAGGGTGTGGTTCGGTAGAGCATCGATTGTCGCGGATTGGGGGCGGGTTTCTTGGGATGGCTGCCGATTGGCAGTCACCGCCGCTTCAGCGCCGCTCTGCCTCGCGCCAGCTGGCCGCGCCCAGCAAGATGATCTGCAACTGCTGCACGAAGTCCTGCACCATCGCCTGCTCGGACTGAGGCTCGTCGGCGGGCAGATCCAGAACCTCGGGGGCGGCGGCCAGCAGGGTGTTGACCATCAGGCCGCAGACCATGTGCAGGCTGGCCTGCGACAGGCCCTGGTAGGCCTCCAGCGGCGCCAGGTCGCGTGCCGTGTCGTCCACAAAACGCTGCACCTCGTGGCGGATCGCCAGCCGCAGCACCCGGCTGCCACCCGCGCGCTCGCTCGAGATGAAGCGGAACAGCACCCGGTTGTCGCGCACGTACTGCAGGTACACCTGCACCGACTGGCGCACCACGCTGGTCTGGGCCGAACTCGGCTGGCGCGCCTGGCGCAGCAGGCCGCGAAGCGTGGCCCCCACCTCGTCCACCAGGCTCAGGCCCAGCTCGTCTGGGCTGCGAAAGTGCCGGTAAAACGCATTGGGCACCATGCCGGCCTCGCGCGCGATCTCGCGGATGCCCAGGCTGGTGAAGCTGCGTCCCTCGCCGATCAACCGCAGCGCGGCCTGCACCAGGCTTTGGCGGGTCAGGTCCTTGCGGTCTTGCCGGCTCAGCGGCGGCTCGGGCGTGGCGGGGGCGGGGGTGTCGGGACGGGCGTTCGGCATGGACGGATTTGGCGGTTTGGGTTTTTCGGTGTACGATCGTACACAAACAAAGGAGCCCTGTCCATGTCCGACGCTTACCTCAACTTTGCCAACTCGGCCTTTGGCGCGCGCCTGGCCGGCATGCTGGGCCTGCCGCGTCCCGTGCCGCTCGAGCGGTTCGAAGCCGGCCAACCGGTGGTTGCTGGCGACGTGCTGGTCGGCGCCGGTGGTACGCCCGAACTGCTGCCCGCGCTGCTGGCTGCCTTCCGCGCCATGCGGGCCGCCACCGTGGCGCACCGCAGCGTGCAGGGCTGGACCGCGATGGCCAACCAGGCCGGCTTGATGAGCGGGCTGTGGAGCACCGGCGAGCAGCCGGGCGGTCCCCTCAAGGCCGTGGTGTTTGACGCCACCGGCCTGGCCACCGTGGCCCAGGCCGAGGCGCTGTACCAGTGCTTCCACGACGCGGTGCGCTCACTGCAAAGCTGCGGCCGCGTGCTGGTGCTGGGCCGCCCGCCCGAAGCCTGCCCGGTTGCCGAGCAGGCCACGGTACAGCGCGCTCTGGAAGGTTTTGTGAAATCGCTGGCCAAGGAGGTCAAGCGCGGCATTGCGGTGCAACTGGTCTATGTGGCGCCGGGAGCCGAGGCGCAACTCGAAGGCACACTGCGCTTCTTTTTGTCGCCGCGCAGCGCCTATGTGTCGGGCCAGGTGGTGCGGCTGGCACCCTTTGAGGCCCCGGCCCCGAGCGACTGGGTGCAGCCGCTGGCGGGCAAAAAGATTTTGGTGACCGGCGCGGCGCGCGGCATTGGCGCGGCCATTGCCGAAACCCTGGCGCGCGATGGCGCCCAGGTGGTCTGTCTGGACGTGCCGCAGGCCCAGGACGCCTTGCAGGCCGTGGCCGAGCGGCTGCAGGGCCGCGCGCTGGCGCTCGACATTGCCGATCCGGCGGCCGCCGGGCAGATCGCCCAGGCGGCCCTGGCTGACGGCGGCTGGGACGGCGTGGTGCACAACGCCGGCATCACCCGCGACAAGACCATCGCCAAGATGCCGCCGCACCTGTGGCAGACGCTGGTGCAGGTCAACCTGGTGGCGCAGCAGGCGATCAACCAGGCCTTGCTGGAGCGGGGCGCGCTCCAACCCCAGGCACGGCTGGTGTGCGTGTCGTCCATCTCGGGCATTGCCGGCAACCTGGGGCAGACCAACTACGCGTTTTCCAAGGCTGGCGTGATCGGCCTGGTGCACAGCCAGGCGCCGCGCCTGCCCCGCGGCATGGCCATCAACGCGGTGGCGCCGGGCTTCATCGAAACGCAAATGACCGCCGCCATCCCGCTGGCCATCCGCGAAGCCGGCCGGCGCATGAATTCCATGGGGCAGGGCGGCCAGCCGGTCGATGTGGCCGAAACCATCGCCTGGCTGCTCAGCCCCGCCTCGCAGGGCGTGAATGGGCAGGTGGTGCGCGTGTGCGGCCAAAGCCTGCTGGGGGCTTAAGGTGCAGCGCCAGAACATCACACCCGCCAGCACGCTGAGCAACTTGGCCCGTGCGCTGGCCAGCAGTTTCAAGCGCCCCGGGCCGGTGCGCGCGCTGGCCCCGGTCACGCTGGTGCTGCCGCGCGTCGTGGTCGACGCCGCGCACCTGGCGCGTTACGCCGAGGTCTGCGGTTTTGCCCCGAGTGCGCAAGCGCCGCTCACCTACCCGCAGATGCTGACTTTCCCCCTGGTCATGACCTACATGACTTCGCCCGCCTGCCCCTGGCCTGCCATGGGCACGGTGCACCTGGCCAACGCCATCACCCAGCATGCGCCGCTGGCCGCAGGCGATGCGGTGCGGGTGGAGCTGAGCAGCGGCGAGCTGCTGGCGCACGACAAGGGGCAGGTGTTCACGCTGCACCTGCGCGTGCTGCGCGAGTCAGATGGCGAGGGCGATGGCCAATGCGTCTGGCAGGCCACACAAACCCTGCTGCGCCTGGGCGTGAAGTCGCCCGTGGGCGCACCGTTCAACGGCGCCGTGGGGCCGGAACTCGCCCTGACCCAGGCCGGTGCATTCGACGCCCCCGCCGACACCGGCCGCCGCTACGCCCCGGTGTCGGGCGACTACAACCCCATCCACCTGTCGGCGCTGAGCGCGCGCTTGTTCGGCTTTCCGCGCGCCATCGCGCATGGCCTGTGGACGCAGGCGCGCGCGCTGGCCCTGTTGCAAGCCGCCGCGCCGGCCACTGTGCTGCAAGCCGCTTCGCTCACCACCGTGTTCAAGCGGCCCGTGCTGCTGCCGACACGCGCCTCGCTCTGGCAGGCGCAGGCCAGTACAGGCCAGACCGTGTTCGAGGTGCGCGACGCACGCGGCGAGCAGGTCCATCTGCGTTCCGAACTCCGCGCCGAACCCGCGCATCAACCCACCATTTCCTGAGCCCCACCATGACCCCCAACAGCACCCTCCGTCGCGTCGCCATCGTGGGTGGCAACCGCATCCCGTTTGCGCGCTCCAACACCGCCTACAGCCGCGCCTCCAACCTCGATATGCTCACGGCCACGCTGCAAGGCCTGGTGGACCGCTTCAACCTGCATGGCCAGCGCCTGGGCGACGTGGCCGCAGGCGCGGTGATGAAGCATTCGCGCGACTTCAACCTGGTGCGCGAAGCCGTGCTCTCCACCACGCTCTCGCCCGAGACCCCGGCCTTCGACCTGCAGCAGGCCTGCGGCACCGGGCTGGAGGCCGCCATGCTGGTGGCGCACAAAATTGCGGTGGGCCAGATCGAATGCGGCGTGGCCGGCGGGGTGGACACCACCTCGGACGCGCCCATCGCCGTCAATGACCAACTGCGCCGCACCCTGCTCGATGTTTCGCGCGCGCGCAGCCCCTGGCAGCGCCTGCAGCGGGCGCTGCGCATCCGCCCGGGGCAGTTCTTCCAGCCCGAGCTGCCGCGCAACGGCGAGCCGCGTACCGGCCTGTCGATGGGCGAACACGCCGAACTCATGGCCCGCGAATGGGGCATCACGCGCGAAGCGCAAGATGCCCTGGCCCTGCAAAGCCACCACAACCTGGCGCGCGCCTATGGCGAAGGTTTCTTTGTCGACCTGATGACGCCCTTCCTGGGCGTGAAGCAGGACAACAACCTGCGCCAGGGCCTGAACGCTGAACAGCTGGCCAAGCTCAAGCCGGTTTTCGACCGCAAGGTGGCGCCCGGCCAGGGCACGCTGACGGCAGGCAACGCCACACCGCTGACCGATGGCGCCTCGGCCGTGCTGCTGGCCAGCGAAGCCTGGGCGGCCGAGCGTGGTCTGCCGGTGCTGGCCTACCTCACGTTCAGCGAGGTGGCGGCGGTGGACTTTTTCAACCCCGACCCGGCCAAGAAAGAAGGCCTGCTGATGGCCCCCGCCTACGCCGTGCCGCGCATGCTGGCGCGCGCTGGGCTGACGCTGCAGGACTTCGACTTTTATGAAATCCACGAAGCCTTTGCCGCCCAGGTGCTGTGCACCCTGCAGGCGTGGGAAGACCCGGCGTTTTGCCGCGACAAGCTCGGCCTGGCGCAGCCGCTGGGCGCCATTGACCGCAGCAAACTCAATGTGAACGGCAGCTCGCTCGCCGCCGGTCACCCGTTTGCCGCCACCGGCGGGCGCATTGTGGCCACGCTGGCCAAGCTGCTCGCGCAAAAAGGCAGCGGGCGCGGTTTGATTTCCATCTGCGCCGCTGGCGGCCAGGGCGTCGTGGCCATTCTGGAGAAATGAGCATGTTGAACTACAAAGCCCCGCTGCGCGACATGCGCTTTGTGATGAACGAGGTGTTCGACTACCCGGCGCACTACCGCGCGCTGGGCAGCGGCGAAGACGCCTCGCCCGAGGTGGTGGACGCCATTTTGGAGGCCGCCGCCACCTACTGCGAAGAGGTGCTGGCGCCGCTCTACGTCTCGGGCGGCGAAGAGGGCTGCCACTTTCAGGCGGGCGAGGTCACCACGCCCAAGGGCTTCAAAGCGGCGTATGCGCAGTTCGTCGAGGGCGGCTGGCAGGGCCTGTCGTTCCCCACGGCTTACGGCGGGCAGGGCCTGCCCGTGTCGCTCAACCTGCTCAAGAGCGAGATGATGGGCACGGCCAACTGGGCCTTCAGCATGTACCCCGGTCTGAGCATCGGCTGCATCAACACCATCTTGCAGTACGGCACCGAGGCCATGCGCCAGCAGTACCTGCCCAAGCTGGTGGCGGGCGAGTGGGGCGGCACCATGTGCCTGACCGAGCCGCAGTGCGGCTCTGACCTGGCGCAGGTCAAGACCCAGGCCAAACCGCTGGGCGACGGCAGCTACGCCATCACCGGCACCAAGATCTTCATCTCCAGCGGCGAGCACGACTTGACCGACAACATCGTGCACATCGTGCTGGCGCGCCTGCCCGAGGCGCCCGCCGGCACGCGCGGCATTTCGCTGTTCATCGTGCCCAAGTTTCTGGTGGGCGAGGGTGGTGCTTTAGGCACGCGCAACGCGGTGCACTGCGGCTCGATCGAGCACAAGATGGGCATCAGCGCCAGTGCCACGGCGGTGCTCAATTTCGACGGCGCCATCGGCACCCTGATCGGTGAACCGAACAAGGGGCTGGAGGCCATGTTCACCTTCATGAACACCGCGCGCATCGGCACCGCCATCCAGGGCGTGGCCCATGCCGAGCTGGCTTACCAGGGCGCGCTGGCCTATGCCTGCGAGCGCCGTTCCATGCGCGCGCTCTCGGGCAAAAAGGAGCCCGAGCAGGTGGCCGACGCCATCGTCTGGCACCCCGACGTGCGGCGCATGCTGCTCACCCAAAAAGCCATCGCCGAAGGTGGCCGCGCCATGATCTACGGCGCCGCGC
Source organism: Burkholderiaceae bacterium (assembly GCA_964230145.1). Taxonomy (GTDB): domain Bacteria; phylum Pseudomonadota; class Gammaproteobacteria; order Burkholderiales; family Burkholderiaceae_C; genus Limnohabitans_A. Next base: position 14,673 of record CAXRGK010000185.1, read on the forward strand.
AACTGGCCGACAAGATGTTTGCCGCTGCCTGGGCCGGCGACCAGGCCGGCTACAAGCGCCACGACGGCGAACTGGGTTTCTTCACCCCCATCCTCAAGGGCTTTTTGACCGAAATGGGCCTGGAAGCCGCCAACCTGGGCATGCAGGTGTACGGCGGGCACGGTTACATCCGCGAGCATGGCATGGAGCAGATCGCGCGCGATGCCCGCATTGCCACGCTGTACGAAGGCACCACCGGCATCCAGGCGCTGGACCTGCTGGGGCGCAAGGTGCTGCTGCAAACGCGCGGCCAGTGCGTGCGCGACTTCACCGCCCAGATGTGGGTGCTGGCCCGGCCGGGCCTGCTGGCTGGGGGCTTGCGTGGCCGCATGGCCCGCGCCCTGGCGCGCCGCGCCGTGCAATGGAATACGCTCACCCTGCGCCTCATGCTCAAGGCCAAGGCCGACCCGGAGCAAGTGGGCGCGTCGTCGGTGGACTACCTGATGTATTGCGGCTACGTGATGATGGCCTACCACTGGGCGCTGATGGCCCAGCGCGCCGAGCAGGCCCTGCACAGCGGCCAGGGGCCAGAGTCAGCGGCGTTCTACCAGGCCAAGCTGCAAACCGCGCAGTTCTACTTTGAACGCCTGCTGCCCCGCGCCGACGCCCACCACCGCATGGCGCTGGCGCCGGCCAGCACGCTGCTGCAGATGCCGGTGGCGGCGATGGCGGGTTGAACCCGCTTCACCGCTTGGCGGCATGGACAGCAATGTATCTCAATGGATACAGAGCGCCATAAAAACGATCTATGCGCCAACTGAAGGGGTAACCGATGACTGCACTCAAACTGCGGAAATGGGACAGCGCCCAACACCTCAAGACCGAAGAGGACATGGCGCTCTATATGGAGGCCTGCCTGCAAGAGGCAGGGGATGATGCTGCCAAGGCCCTGGGCACCATTGCCCGGGCCAAGGGCATGTCGCAACTTTCGCGCGTACGGGCCTGGGCAGGGACAGCCTCTACAAGGCGTTGTCAGGGGAGGGCAACCCCAGCTTTGCCACGATCCTGAAAGTCACGGCGGCGCTGGGCATCCAGCTCCACGCACAGCCCATGCAGGCGGGGTAAGCGTGATGGGTG
>CAXRGK010000186.1:0-8827 GCA_964230145.1 Burkholderiaceae bacterium
CATGAAACCCAGCGCCCAGACCTGCGCAAAGGATGGAATATCTTCGCCCTCGACCTCTTCACGCTCTTCGGGCGGCAGCGAGGCGATGGCGCCGCGCACGTCCATCACTTCAGGCGCATAGGCCTTGTCTTCGTCCAGCGCATTGATCTCGGTGTCGAGCGCGGTGCGCACTTCTTCAAAGCGGCGCTCCCACAAAGCCATGAACTGCTCACGCTGCGCGTCACTGGCAAACGAGCCGCCTTCGTCCAGCCCGAGCAGCACCGGCAGCCATTCGTCGGCGCCGATGCGGCGGCGGCAGCAGACCAGCGCGGCCAGAAAGCCTTCGCAGAATTCCCATTGCGGGGTTTCGTCGTGGCGCGTGCGCAGGTCATCGAGGATGTCGTCGAGGGCGTCGAAGTCGGTGGCAGCAAGGCCGGTCATGGTGTTTCCTTGGTTTCTGAAACAGATTGTAGGAGCGCGCCCCTGCGCGCGAATGGTGGGTGAATCCTGTGCGAGCCGTTCGCGCGCGGGGGGGCGCTCCTACAAGGGCAGCGGGGGGTTCAAAGCCACGCCGCAGCGGGCGAGGCGGTTTTTCATGCACAGCACCTGCGCATCCTTGCTGTGCAGGACAGCACCGTGTTGCACGGCCAGGTCGATGAATTTCTGGTCGTCGGCATCCTTGCAGGTGTAAGGTGCCTTGGGGGCTTCGGGGTGCAATTGGGCGTGGCGATCAAATTGATCGAGCACGGTCTCGGCCGTCAGGGCACGCGCGTTCAGACGTCGGGCGATGTGCGGATAGTCCAGCACCCGGGCCAGTTCTTCGCGCATGGGCGCGGTCGCCAGCCAGCGGGCGGCACCTTGCTGCAAGGCGCTGCGCAATGGCGCGCTGGCCGGGTCATCAAACACCCAGAGGTCCAGCACGATGTTGGTGTCGAGCACCCTGGGTGTCACGGTGTTTCACCTGCATCGCGCCTGGCGCTGCCCGCCACCAGATCGAAGCGGAACAGGCGGCATTCGATCGGACCGTTCCACATGGGCACGCGGCGCGACTCTTTCAGGCGCATGCGGCCGGGCAGTTTCAGGTCGGGCGTGAGCATCCAGGCGCTCCAGCCGGCAAAGTGCTTTTTCCAGTGCGCCGACAGCTGCAAAAAGAAGTCTCCGCCGTCGTCGGTCTGCACCTGTTCGCGGTGTTCGCGGGGCTGGCCAGTGCGCGCTGCCGCCAGCAGACCAGGCACAAAGTTGTCGCGGCCACGGCCTGCCACACCGGCCGCCGCGATGCGCTCGCCATAAGGCGGGTTGAGCAGCATGATGCCCGGCGCTTCGCTGGGCGGCATGCGCTGCAACGCGTCGCCACCGCGAAGCTGCACGGCGCGGGCCACACCGGCGCGCTCGGCATTGCGCTGCGCAAAGTCGACCATGCGGTGCGCCACATCGCTGCCGAACACCGGCGCGGTGGGCGGGTGCTCCATGGCACGCGCCTCTTCTTTCAGGCCCTGCCAGACGTGCGACTGGAAAGGCAGCAGCTTCTCGAAGCCAAATCGACGTTGACTGCCCGCCGCGATGCCGCAGGCGATCTGCGCCGCCTCGATCGGGATGGTGCCGCTGCCGCAACAGGGGTCGTACAGGGGCACCGTGGCGTCCCAGCCACTGGCGGCGATCATGGCCGCGGCCAGGGTTTCCTTGAGCGGAGCGTCGCCCTTGTCGGTGCGCCAGCCGCGCTTGAACAGCGGCTCGCCCGAGGTGTCGATGTAGAGCGTCAGGTGCTCGCGCGTGAGGTGCGCGTAGATGCGCGCATCGGGCCACTGCGTTTCCACGCTGGGTCGCTCGCCGCGTTTGGCGCGGAAGCGGTCGGCCACGGCGTCCTTGATCTTGAGCGCCGCAAAGTTCAGGCTCTTCAAGGGGCTGTGCTGCGCGGTGATTTCGATCTTGAAGGTCTGCTTGGTGGTGAACCAGATCTCCCAGGCCACATTGCTGGCCGCCTCGTAGAGGTCGGCCTCGCTGCGATACGGCGTGTGCGAGAGCTGCACCAGCACCCGCTGCGCCAGGCGGCTGTGCAGGTTCAGGCGCATGGCATCACGCCATGACGCGTTGACCACCACACCGCCACGGCCGGTGAGCAGGTCATGGCCGGTCAGTCCCGTGAGGTGGTGCACCTCGTCGGCCAGATAATCTTCGACCCCTGCGGCGCAGGGCAGAAACAGTTGCAGTGAATTCACGTCGTTTTCTCAGAGCGCCTTGCGCAGGTTGGCGGGCGCGATCTTGAGCGCCTCGCGGTATTTGGCGACGGTGCGGCGTGCGCAATCGATGCCCTGCTCCTTGAGCATGTCGGAGATCTGGCTGTCCGACAAGGGCTTGTTCGGATTCTCGGCGCCCACAAACTGTTTGATGAGGGCACGCACCGCTGTGCTGGAAGCAGCACTGCCGCTGTCGGTGCCGAGGCCGGATCCGAAAAAGTATTTCAGTTCAAACGTGCCCTGCGGTGTCGCCATGTACTTGGCGGTGGTCACACGGCTGATGGTGGACTCGTGCATGCCCAGCTCATCGGCGATCTCGCGCAGCACCAGCGGTCGCATGGCCAGTTCGCCATGGACCAGAAAATTCTTCTGGCGCTCGACGATCGCACTGGACACGCGCAGGATGGTGTCAAACCGCTGCTGGATGTTCTTGATGAACCAGCGCGCCTCCTGCAGGCGCTGCTGCAGCCCCTGCGCGCTGTCACCCTTGCTGCCGCGCAGGGCATTGGCATAAATGTCGTGCACCTTGAGCCTGGGCATCACATCGGGATTGAGTTGCACCCGGAACTGGGGCTGTCCCGCCCGACGCACCGGCGTGACGATCACATCAGGGACAACAATGTTCTGTTCGGTCTGGATGAAGGGCCGCCCAGGCTTGGGCTCGAGCCGGGCAATGCACTGCAGCGCCGCACGCACATCGGCATCGCTTTGCCCGGTCTGCGCCATCAGGCGCTTGACATCCCGCTTGGCCAACCACTCCATGGGCTGAGCGCACAGCTGCAGGGCAACGGCAGCAACCGGATCGCCCGGCTGCTTGCGCAGCATGTCCTGGCATTGCAGATGCAGGCACTCGGCCAGGTTGCGCGCACCCACGCCGACGGGTTCGAGCGATTGCAGCAGACGCAGGGCCACCGTGAAGCGGTGCACCAGCTCTTCGAGTTGCTCCAGGTCCTCGGTACCCGCCAGACTGGCCGCCAGTGCTTCCAGGCTGTCTTCCAGATAACCGTCTTCGTTCAGGGATTCGATGAGGAACTTCAGCGCGGCGCGGTCGATCTCGGACAAGCGCAAGGACAAGGCCTGGCGGTGCAGGTGGTCGGTCAGCGAGCCCAGGCTTCGCGCCAGCTCGACCGCATCGGCGGTGTCGTCCTCGCTGTTGTTCGTGCGCGCCTTGGCCTCGCCGCCCCATTCACCATCATCCGGACTGAAGTCCACACTGCCGTCGCCTTCCCAGCTTTCGGCCACACCGTCCACCGCTTCATCACGGAACTCAGGGGCTTCGTCGTGCGGCGCACTGTCCTGCGCGGCTTCGCTGACCCGGTCACCCAGGCTCACGCGCGCATCCAGCGTGCCCAGCCCCAGCGACTCGATGGGTGCGTCCTCTTCGGCCCGCTCCAGGAACGGGTTCTCGTCGAGCATCTGGTCGATTTCCTGGGACAGCTCCAGTGTCGACAGCTGGAGCAGCCGGATCGATTGTTGCAACTGGGGGGTCAGCGCCAGGTGCTGCGACATCCGCAGCGAGAGACTGGGTTTCATCCACTCACATCCGGAAATGTTCGCCCAGGTAAACCCGTCGTACGTCGGGGTTCTCGATGATCACGTCGGGGGTGCCCTGCGCCAGCACGCGCCCTTCACTGATGATGTAGGCGTGGTCGCAGATGCCCAGGGTTTCGCGCACGTTGTGGTCGGTGATCAGCACCCCGATGCCGCGTTGCTTGAGGAACGCGATGATGCGCTGGATCTCGATCACTGCGATCGGGTCGATGCCTGCAAAAGGTTCGTCGAGCAGGATGAACCGCGGCTGAGAAGCCAGGGCCCGGGCGATCTCCACACGGCGGCGCTCACCACCCGACAAGGCAATCGAGGGCGAGTCGCGCAGGTGGTCCACACGCAAGTCCGACAGCAGGTGATCGAGCTGCTGCTCGATGGCGGCGCGCCCCAGCGGACGGCCACTCTCGTCTTCCTGCAACTCCAGAATGGCGCGCACGTTGTCGGCCACCGACAGCTTGCGAAACACCGAAGCTTCCTGCGGGAGGTAAGACAAGCCCAGACGGGCGCGCTGGTGCATCGGTGCACGGGTCACGTCCTGACCATCGATCAGGATCTGCCCGCCGTCGGCGCGCACCAGACCGACGATCATGTAAAACGATGTGGTCTTGCCGGCGCCGTTGGGCCCCAGCAAACCCACCACCTCGCCCTTGCCCACACGCACAGACACGTCGTGCACCACCTTGCGGCTGCCATAGGCCTTGCGCAGATGGCGGGCTTCGAGGCTGGAGACTTCGCTCATGGCCGGCCTCCTTGCGGGAGTGCAGGACTGGGTTTGAGCGGCGGCACGGCGACGGCCGGGGCCGAAGCGGAAGCTTTGGGCGCCAGCACGGCGCGCACCCGCTGGCGGCTGTCCGAGCCCTGCAGCTTGCCGTCGACGTTCATGACCTCGGTGGTGTTGTTGTAGACGATGCGCTGCCCCTGGACCTGATCGGCCACGCGGCCTTCGCGCAGGGTCCGCATTTCGGCGCGGTCCGTCAGCGTCATCAGGTCCTGCCGGCTGTCGTAGACCGCCTGCACGGCTTCACCTTCGACGAATTCGTCCAGGCCCTCGCGCTTTTGGCGAAAGAACACGCGCTGGCCAGGTTCGGCCCAAAAGCGCGCGACCTGTTGCCCTGTTGAGTCCTGCTGCACTTCCATGCGGGCCGCACGCATCACCAGCGTGCCCTTGACCGCCTGCACATTGCCCGTGAGCACCGTCAGCTGCCGACCTTCGTCGTGCTGCATCTTGTCGGCCTCGACCTGCATGGGTTTGAGGCGATCCGCCTGTTCCGCCAGGGCATGTCCAGCCGACAGCAGAGACAGCGCAAGGGCAGGAACGAGAAAAGAAAATTTCATGGGGCACGAATCTTGCTGTATTCGGCATTGTAGGCGCTGCCCGCGCCACCGCCCGGGGCCAGGACGAAAAAAAGCCCACCGAACTCGGCGGGCTCGTCCTGTGGATTCACCGTCTCAGCGGGGCTGCCGTGCCTGAGCCAGCAAGTACTCGGCCACCTTGAGGGCACGCTCCATGCTGCCCGCCAGGGAACCGTCGGTGTAGTAGCGCCCCGCAATGCCCAGCGAAGGCACGCCCTCCACCCGGAACTCGTTTTGCAGCTGCACGGCACGCTTGACCTTGCTGGCCACGCCGAAAGAACGGGCGGTCTCAGCAAACTTCTTGCCGTCGACACCCTGCTTTTCGACCCAGCTCTGGATCAGGGCATCGGTGTTGAGGGGCAGACGCTCCACATGCACAGCATGGAACACCTTGGCATGCACCGTATCGAGCAGGCCCATGGCTTCGAGCGTGTAGTACAGGCGCTGCTGCGGCGCGAAGTCGTCGCGGAAAGCCACGGGGACGCGGCGCACCACCACATCTTTGGGCGCATTCTTGACCCACTGTGCAAACGTTGGTTCAAAGGCATTGCAGTGCGGGCAGCTGTACCAGAAAAACTCGATCAGCTCGACCTTGCCTGCGCCCACATCGCTGGGCACGGGTCGGTCCAGGGACAGGAAATCCTTGCCGGCGCGAAAAGCCTGCTGGGCCCAGGCAGCCCCTTGGACCAGCCAGGCAGAACAGGCCGCCAGGCCTGTGGCAAATGAACGGCGTTTCATATCCAAAACTCCTTGAAACTTCAGCGCTGCATGCGCACGATGGCATTGTCCACCTGAGCGCTTTCCAGCTTGGTGCGCACCCGCTCGGCCGCGGCCTTGTCATCAAACGGCCCCAGGCGAACCCGGTAGACGGTACGGCCCGCCTGTTCACGCTCGGACACCTTGGCTTCCAGCCCCATCATGGCCATCTTGGCTTTCTGAGCGTCGGCCTCGGCCTGGGTGCGGTAAGCACCCACCTGAACGAAATACTGGAAAGGCTCGGCCGCCGTATCGGCACCAGCGGCCTTGGACTTGGCCAGATCCCCCAGCGGGTCCGCGCTGACCGCCGGCTTGACTTCCTTGCGTGCCCCCTCGGCAGGCGCGGCGGGAACGGTGGCGGGCGCAGGCAGGGGTGTGACGGCGCCATCGACCGGGGCCGAAGCCGGCGCCTTGGGCTGCAGCACCCCGTTGGGGTTCCAGTCCTTGTTCTTCTGGCTTTCCACCACATCCTGCTCGGGCGAGCGGGTCTGGTTCTTGTTGGAGAACGGTGTCGGCACCTTGGTGACGTACATGGCCACACCCAGCGCCACGCCCAAACCGATCACCAGGCCCAGGATGAAACCGAGGAAAGTGCCGCCGCGCTGGCGCCGTGGATTGTTCATGCTGTTCATCACATCTTGGTTGGCGCCGAGACACCCAGCACCTGCAGGCCATTGTGCAGCACCTGGGCGGTCGCGGCGACCAGCGCCAGACGCGCCTTACGAATTGTTTCGTCGTCCACCAGAATGCGCTCGGCGTCGTAATACGAGTGGTAGAGCGAAGCGAGCTCGCGCAGGTAGAAGGTCACGTCATGCGGCGCAAAGTCCTGTGCAGCAGCGGTGAGCATGCCGGGGTATTGCGCCAGCTTGAGCATCAGGGCCTGCGCCTGCGGGCCGGAAAGCGGCGACAGGTCGGCCTGCGCCAGCTGCGCCACATCGCCCCCCTGCTCCTTGAACGTGGCCAGCACCGAGCAGATGCGCGCATGGGCGTATTGCACGTAATAGACCGGGTTGTCGTTGTTTTGCGCCAGCGCCAGGTCGATGTCGAACACGTATTCGGTGTCGGGCTTGCGCGACAGCAGGAAGAAGCGCACCGCGTCCTTGCTGGTCCACTCGATCAGGTCGCGCAGCGTGACGTAGCTGCCGGCGCGCTTGGAGATCTTGACCTCCTCGCCGCCGCGCATCACGCGCACCATGGTGTGCAGCACGTAGTCGGGGTAGCCCTGGGGGATGCCGACATCGGCCGCCTGCAGGCCGGCGCGCACACGGGCGATGGTGCCGTGGTGGTCGGTGCCCTGGATGTTGACCACGCGGGTGAAGCCGCGCTTGAACTTCTGGATGTGATACGCCACGTCAGGCACGAAGTAGGTGTAGCTGCCGTCGGACTTGCGCATCACGCGGTCCTTGTCGTCACCGTAGTCGGTCGACCGGAGCCAGAGCGCGCCGTCCTGCTCGTAGGTCTTGCCGTTGGCGATCAGGCGCTGCACGGTGGCGTCCACATGACCGTCGGTGTAGAGGCTGGACTCGAGGTAGTAGTTGTCGAACTTCACCTCGAAGGCCTGCAGGTCCAGGTCCTGCTCGTGGCGCAGGTAGGCCACGGCGAACTGGCGCATGCCGTCCAGGTCATTCACATCGCCGCTGGCGGTGAATGTGCGGTCGTCGGCCTTGACCGTCTTCTTGGCCAGAAAGTCGTTGGCGATGTCCTGGATGTAGTCGCCGTTGTAGGCCGCTGCATTTTCACCGCTGGGCCACTCGGCATCGCCGGGCTTGAAACCCCGGGCGCGCAGCTGGGTCGAGGTGGCCAGGGTATTGATCTGCACGCCGGCGTCGTTGTAATAGAACTCGCGGTACACGTCCTGACCCTGCGTGGCCAGCAAGTTGCAGATCGCATCACCCAGCGCGGCCTGACGGCCGTGGCCCACATGCAGCGGGCCGGTCGGGTTGGCCGAGACGAATTCCACCAGCACGCGCTGGCCGGTCTTGGCCTGGCGGCCAAAGCACTCGCCGGCCTGCAGCACCTCGGCCACGATGGCCTGCTTGGCGGCGTCTTTCAGGCGAATGTTGATGAAGCCGGGGCCAGCCAGCTCGATGGCGTCCACCCAGCGCTGGAAGGCGGGCGTGGCCAGCAGCGCTTCGCGCAGGGCTTCACCCAGTTGGCGCGGGTTCTGCTTGAGGCCTTTGGCCAGTTGCATGGCGGCGGTACAGGCGAGGTCGCCGTGGGCAGCCACTTTGGGGGATTCGAAAGCCGCGCGTTCGCCGGCACCGGGCTGGAGTTTGTCGAGCTCGGCGGCCAGGGCCGCGAGCAGTTCTTGTTTGGCTGAGAGCATTTCGGGATTTTACGGGGCTGGCGCCACACAGCGTTCTGCATTAGGCTGCAAAAGCCTGCACACCGGATGCAGGTTTTTCAACTTTCAGGGAGAACCATATGCGTACAACGCTCATCGCCTTCGCTGCTGCTGCCTTGGCAGGACTTTTGACCACTGGATCGGCCTGGGCTGCTGACCCTGCGGGCAAAGACAAGCCCAGCCAGCAAAACCGCATGAAAACCTGCAACGCCGATGCCAAGGCCAAAAGCCTCAAGGGCGACGAACGCAAGGCATTCATGTCTTCCTGCCTGAAGTCCAAGTAAGGCGGGTACGCCCCATGTCATTGCCCGGCTTGCCCGGGCAATCCAGCCGCCTGGGTCCTCGGGTCAAGCCCGAGGACGACAACGCATCAGCCGCTGCCCCGCTGCCAGAACTCGGACTGGCCATAGTGCTGACGCAGGTACTCGATCCACAGACGCACCCGCAGGGGCAAATGCTTGCGCTGGGGAAACACCACATAAATGCCGTTGGGCGAGGCGGCAAAGTCTTCCAGTACCGCCACCAGGCGCCCGGCCTGGATCTCCGACTCCACCTCCCAGGTGCTGCGCCAGGCGATGCCATAGCCGGCCAGGCACCAGTCGTGCAGCACCTG
>CAXRGK010000187.1:0-11597 GCA_964230145.1 Burkholderiaceae bacterium
CAAGCCGTTGCTGCTCAAGGCTGGTGAACTCACGCCCATCGAGAAGGCCGAGCGTCGCGTGCTGGTGCTGGCCAACCCCGGTCACGGCCTGGAGAACATGAAGGCCAGCCCCGCCATGTACCTGGGCATGCAGCTGCTGCTGCCCGGCGAGTGGGCGCCCAGCCACAAGCACACACCCACTGCCGTGCGCATGATCGTCGAAGGCGAAGGCGCCTACACCACGGTGGATGGCGAAAAGTGCCCCATGAGCCGCGGTGACCTGATCCTCACCCCGACCGGCCTGTGGCACGAGCACGGCCACGACGGCCAGGACCCGGTGGTCTGGCTGGATGTGCTGGACCTGCCGCTGGTCTACTACATGGAGGCCAGCTACCACATCAACGGCGACCGCCAGACCGTCAAGACCGGCAGTGGCGACCAGCAGAACGTGCGCTCGGGCGTGGCGCCCACCCGCATGTTCGACAGGAGCAGCCGCGCCTACCCAATGCTGCGCTACCCGTGGGCCGACACGCGGGCCGCGCTGCAGGCCCTGGCCGCAGACGATCCATCGCAGGAGTGTGTGCAGGTCACCTACATCAACCCGGAAACCGGCAACGATGCCGAAAACATCCTGGGCTTCTATGCCCTGATGCTGCGCCCCGGCCAGAGCCTGCGACTGCCGGCGCGCTCACCCGCCCAGGTGTTCCATGTCATCGAAGGCCAGGTGCGTGCCGAGATCGTCGACAAAACCTTCCAGATGGTTGAGGCCGACACCTGTTGCGCCCCGGGTTATGAGGCCGTCACGCTCAGCAACCTGCGCGCCGATCAGCCCGCCTTTGTCTTCATTGCCGATGAGTCCCCGCTGCACCGCAAGCTGGGGGTGTACGAGAACCGCGGCTGAGGCCGCACCGATCATGGGTACGGCAAAATAAGCGCCATGAAACTCTACAACTTCTGGCGCAGCGGCACTTCGCACCGCACGCGCATCGCGCTCAACCTCAAAGGCCTGGACACCGAGTACGTGGCCGTGCATCTGGCCAAGGAAGAGCACCTGAAAGACGAATTCAAGGCCGTCAACCCGCAGCAGCTGGTGCCCGCCCTTCATACTGGCAGCGAGGTGCTGATCCAGTCGCCTGCCATCATCGAGTGGCTGGAAGAAAAGTACCCCACGCCAGCCCTGCTGCCACGCGACCCGCAACGCCGCGCCCAGGTGCGTGCGCTGGCCGCCATCGTGGGCTGCGACATCCACCCGATCAACAACCGCCGCATCCTCGAATACCTGCGCAAGACCTTTGGTGCCGACGACGCGGCCATCAACGCCTGGGCTGGCACCTGGATCAGTGCCGGCTTTGATGCCTATGAAGCCTTGCTGGCCGCCGATACGAAGCGGGGCCGCTTCAGCCATGGTGACACGCCGACCATTGCCGACTGCTACCTGATTCCACAGATCGAAAGCGCTCGCCGCTTCAAGGTGGACCTGACGCAATGGCCGCTGATCATGGCCGTGGAAAAAGCCTGCATGGAACTCGAAGCCTTCCAGAAAGCGGCGCCCAAAGAGCAGCCTGACGCGGCCTGAGGCCGATCGACATTCGCGCGCGGGGCGCGCTCCTACAGACAAGTGTTTTGTAAGAGTGCGCCCCTGCGCGCGAATGCCTTATGCGAACGTCTCGGTATCCACTTCGCTGTTGGCCTGGGCGTTGTAGCGATCACCCACCAAGGTGCGTTCGTTGATCAGGTCTTCCACACGCGCCATCAGGTCGGCCGAGAGCTTGACGTTGACGGCGCCCAGATCGTCCATCAGGTGCGCGACCGAAGTGGTGCCCGGAATCGGGATCAAGTCATCGCCCTTGTGCAGCAGCCAGGCCAGTGCCAGCTGCGAGGGACTGCAGCCAGCCTCTTGGACGAGTGCGTTGTAGGCGGGCAAAAGTTTCAGGTTGGCCGCGTAGTTGTCCGGCGCAAAGCGCGGCATGGTGCGGCGGATGTCCTTGGCGTCGAAGCCGGCAATGTCCAGGGGGCCACACAGAAAACCGCGCGCCACCGGGCTGAAGGGCACAAAGCTGACGCCCAGTTCTCGGCAAGCCGCGAGCACCGCGATCTCGGGGTTGCGTGTCCACAGCGAATACTCGGTCTGCACCGCGGTGATGGGGTGCACCGCATGGGCCTTGCGCAGCGTCGTGGCCGAAACTTCGGACAAACCGATGGTCTGGATCTTGCCTTCCCGCACCAGATCGCCAAGGGCACCCACGCTGTCTTCGATCGGCACCTTCTTGTCCCAGCGGTGCAGGTAGTAGAGGTCGATCACATCGGTCTGCAGGCGGCGCAGCGCGTCTTCGCAGGTCTTCTTGATCGTTTCAGGGCGGCCATCGATCACGCGCACCTTGGTGCCATTGCCCGGGTCCACGCCCTGCATGCCGCATTTGCTGGCCAGGATGAACTTGCGGCGGTGCGGTTTGAGCACCTCACCCACCAGGGTTTCGTTGGCACCGAAGCCATACAGCGCGGCGGTGTCAAAAAAGGTCACGCCCGCGTCGAGTGCAGCGAGCAGCACGCGCTCGCCTTGTTCGCGGGAGACAGGCGCACCATAGGCGTGGCTGAGGTTCATGCAGCCCAGGCCAATGGCACTGACAGAGAAGGGGCCAAGTTGTCGTGTTTGCATGGTATGGATCTTAGCCCCTCGCAGGCGGGCCACTCAGAGCCCTGCCTGCATGGGCCTCAGAACGAGGGCATGCGTGCCGGCGCAGTGGCTGCCGGTCCTGCGCCGCTCCCCCACCAGGGCATGCCATCGGGTGAGGGCACATCGGCACTCGCCACGCCATCGCGGCCATGCGCGTGTAAAAGCTGCGCCATCTGGCGGTGGCTCTCGGTGACATCCACCATGACCATGCGGTTTTCTTCGCCGTTTTCATCGACGGTCGCATCCAGCCGCACCACGGCTGCCGGCCTGTGGGCACCGGGCAACAGGCCCAATTCGCAATGGCGGCGGCATTTACCACTCAGCACCTCACGATGGAATTGCTCGAATGCCTGCCGGGACTCAGGTTGCAGGAAATCCACAAAGCGGTAGAGGTGGCACTGCGAGCGCGAAATGCCCAGCTGGATCGCTGCCGCCATATTGGTTTCCATCAAACGGCCTTGGGCGTCCACGCTGAGCAAGCCCACCGGCGCAAAGTCATAGATGTCGGCATAGCGTCCAGAGGCCGGGCCATCACCGGAATCTTCTTCATGGTCTGCCGCACGCTCGACATCGGCATGAGACCAGGGTCCCATGCCCAGCGGTGCCGACCCCTCGTCTTGCTGCGGCAGCTGCCACAACAGGCGGTGGTCCTGCTCCACCAGGGCATAGCATTCACAGACATGGGCGCGCAGGCCCTGCGCATCGTGAATGTGGATGCGCCCGCGGCTGGTCGAGATGCATCCCGCGCTTTGCAGCTGACCGGCGGCCTGGGTGATCGATTCACGCCGTACGCCCAGCATGTGCGCGATCGTTTCGTGCGTGGCCCGCACCTGATCGGAGTCCGTGACCGTGTGGTGAAACAGCAGCCAGGTGCTCAGGCGCTGCAGCACCGAATGGTGCAGGCTGCACACCACACCTTGCGCCATGTGCAGAGCCTGATGGTGCAGATGGCGCAAGGCCAGGGTTTGCATAGCGGCCGAGCGCTGCAAGACCTGCACAAATGCGGCCGCAGGCAAGCGGTACGACAGGCCAGGGCGCAGCACCACCGCCTGCACCGCACTCGAAGGCGCTCCCAGCAAAGCCGGCAAGCCCACCAGGCCTTCGCGGCCGATCAGGGCCAGTTCGGACATTTCCCCATCGCGCGTGGCCGACACCAGCGTGATCGCGCAGCTGATCGGAAAATGCACATGCGAAGCTGGTGCACCGGGCTCCTCCAGAATTTGCCCAGGCTGCAGCTGAACAGCCTCCAGCTGCGAAACCATCGGCAAGTAGTCGACCATGGGCAAAGCCCCCAGGACACGGTTGGCCCGTGCCGAATCTTGCGAAACCATGTTCATGACGCGCTCCCTTCGGCAGACGGTGCACAGGCATCCACACACACGTCAGGAACAGCCCGCGACGGGGGCAATTCATCCAAAGGCCAGAGCAAGGCCTGCCACTCCTCGTCACTGAGCAAGGCACGGTCGGCGGGCCAGACCGGTCGGACCGGAATGGAGGGCATGAAAACAGCAGAAGAACGGATCATGGCAATACCTTTTCAAACTTGCGATCAGGACCGTCCATGCTCGTGAGCGGCCGCGTGTGCGTCCATCCACCAGGCGATCAGTTCTTCTGCATCTGTGGATCTATACCCTCCGATCATTCACGCGCCAAACACCAGCTGTGTGCCTGCCTTGGCACGCACCTGCCAATAGCGGCTGTCACTGCCATCGATCTCCGCCGAACCCGAGCGCAGCTGGGGTGCCTGCGGATAGCGGCTGCGCGGCAGACGCCAGGTCATCTCGGCCAGACTGCTGGGATGCGAGACGGTGAACACGGTCTGCCCGGTGACCTCGTCGCGCGACTGGCTCCAGCTCACCTCCAGACGCCGGCTCATGAACTGCGCCAGACGCACACTGGTGTACCAGGACAGGCGCGGTGACTGGGCCTTGGCGTAGTTGAGGAAGTCCAGCAAGACCGTGCTCCACAGCGCGGCACCGGCCGGATGGGCATACACCATACGGCTGGTGTTTTGCGCGATGCTGAAGTCCACCATCGCGCGGTACCAGGCTTTCACATCGGCCTGCGGCACTTTGTATTCCTGAAACTCTTCAAAGGTCGCATACAGACCGAACGGCGTGACCGGGAACACCCAGATGGACGGGTTGAGCAACTGGCCTTCGCGGTACTGGCGCGTGGCCCCCAGGCCAGTGTGTCCGCCGAAGTAGGCGGCCACCACCCCGCGCTGCTCCAGCCAGTCCATGGCCCACAAGGGGTTGTTGCCTTCGGGTGCCGAATAGCTGGTCGAGGCGCGACCCACCACACCATCGACGCTCTGGCGATTGAGCTGCAGGCACTGCTCGAAATTGTCCAGCCGCAGCACGGTGTTGACGCAAGCCCCACCCGAGCTCTCCAGGCGGTTGTTCTCGGTCACCCCGGAGCCGTACCAGTCATGGATCCAGCCACCATGCGATCCCACCGCATGACCGGTTTTGGCAAAGGTCTTGAGGAACTGCTGCGCGGTCTTGTTGACAGGCAGGTTCCAGCCCAGCCCGTCCTTGGGCACGATCGCATCCGGCCCAGCGGTCATCTCGATCGAGAACAGCGCTTGCGGGTCGTTGAACACATTGAGCTTGACCAGCTTGTTGGTGGGCGCCTGCGCCTCCTTGGCATCCAGGTGCCAGTCAAACGTCATGCCCGCCACCCCGTTGGGCATGGACGAGAGGTGTGGCATGTCGAGCAACTCGCGTGTGAAGATGTGCAAGAAGCCATGCATCAGCAGCGCATCGGTGCGGCCCTTGAGGTAGGTCAGCGGCAGATTGACGAACATGACCTGCCCGGCCCCGACCGGGTTGATGCCCGCCACCAGCCCGAACTGTGGCGAAGTGACCAGCACACGCTGCCCAGGCAACTGGCCAAAGTCGCCTTGGGTGACATAGCTGGGATAGATCAGCGGACCCAGCAGGTAACCCGTCAGCGCTTCTACCGGGTCCGTGGTGTCCAGGGCGCTCACGGCTTGCGTCGTGCTGGTCGTGCCCGTGAGCGTTGCTTGCGTCACGCGCGTCACAGGCGAGCCACGCTGGGCCTTGCCCAGGTCCACACGCACCTGGCGCGCAGACAGTCGTGCCTGGCCGTTGGAGGCGGCGCTGAAGTAGCGCTGCTGGCTGTACTGCTGCACATCAAAACCGCGCACGCCCCCCGGGTCACCGGTGTTCACCGGCAGGTACATGGCGTTCGATGACGAAATGCCAGCCGCCGACACCAGGCTGTCCGAGCTGGATGTGCCGGAGTCTGCCGCCGCCACCGTGGCGGTACCGGAGGGCAGCCCGGTGTAAGCCATCGACTTGCCGGGCGGCACCAGCAGGGAGCGCAAGGTGCTGCGCAAACCGGTGATCGGCCCCAGCCCGGTCGTGCGGTCAAGCAGCTGGTCATACAGCACATAGTCCACACCGGCCAGCGGGCTCAGCCGTGAGCGCGGGACAGGATAGACCGGTACATCACCTTGCAAGGTGAGCGCGCCAAAGTCGAACACCAGCAGGGTCTTGCCTCCCCCTTCGGTGTAGCGCTGTACAGCAGCAATCACTTCGTCGGTGGCCTGCACATGCAGGCTGTCGGGCAGGATCAGGCCGGCATAACCTCTGGCCGCATCGCCGAGTTGCAAGAACTCGCTGTCGGCCACTGGGTGCACACGCACGCCTTCCTCCAGCGCCGCATCGACCCATGCACGCACACGCGGATCGGCTGGATTCTGGCCATCGGGCAGGAGCAGCAGCAATAGACCCGGATCCGGTGCCGGCAACGCCGCACTGACAGCGGCAGTCTCCGAGGTCGACACCTCGACAGCCGCCACAGCAGTACCACTGGTCACTGCCGTGATGGCCGGCAAGATGGAAGCCCCGCCCTGGGCGGAAGGCGAGCCGCCACCGCCACCACAGGCGCTCGCCAGCACCGTGACACCGAAAGCGATGGGCAGACACCACCTGCGAGGCGATCGCTGCGAGGGCAGCTGAAAAATAGATGGGAACGAAACGCGAATCATGACCATGCTCCTTCCTGAGGTTTTGAGAGAGCAGGCAATCTAGAAAAGTGACCGCTGCACAGCAGTACGTGACTTCACACAGACCACCAAGTGCCCTGTATGTGAGCCAGCACGCGGAGCCAGCGCACACGCGTGCGTCAGGCCGCAGACGCATCAACGGTGGCTTCGGAAGATGGCCACCCGCTATCGAAAAAGACCGTCCATGCTTCGCTCCACGCCTCTTCTGGCCCCCTGCCCGAGCAGGGTTTTTTCATCGGGTCTGGTGATCAGCACGCTCTGGTCGGCCCCTGTCCTCGCACAGGACACCAACGCCACACAGGGCGCCTCGGAACTGGTGCTGTGGCTGTCGGGTCTGCTGGTCGCGGTGATGGTGTACATGCTGGCCTACGGGCTGCGCCAGGCCCTGTTTGCCTGGCAGCGCATGTGGGGGCGCACGCGTTACCCCTACGCCGGGGTGGTGCAGGCCGATTGGCCACAAGTGACGGTGTTCGTCGCCGCGCACAACGAAGAGGCCGTCATAGCGCAAAGCCTGCAGGCCCTGGTGACCAGCGACTACCCGCACGAGCGCATGCGCATCGTGGTCGTCAACGACCGATCCAGCGATGGCACAGCCGCCATCGTGGACCAGTGGGTCGCGCGCCATCCGGATCGTGTGCAGGCGTTTCACCGGCGTGGCGGCAAGCCTGGCAAGGCGGCGGCGCTCAAGGACGCGATGGTCCAGGCCCAGGGGGACATCGCCCTGGTGTTCGACGCAGACTACACGCCCGCACCCGGACTGATCCGCCAGCTGGTGGTGCCCTTTTTCGATCCCGAAGTCGGTGCAGTCATGGGCCGAGTGGTGCCACGCAATGCGGGCACCAATCTGCTCACGCGTCTGCTCGAACTCGAACGCGCAGCGGGTTACCAGGTTGACCAGCAGGCCCGCATGGACCTGCATGGCGTTCCACAGTACGGCGGCACGGTCGGCGGTGTGCGCCTGTCGGCCCTGCGTGCCGTGGGAGGGTGGCACGACGATGTGCTGGCCGAAGACACCGACATCACGATCCGGCTGCTGGTGGCTGGCTGGAAGACCGTCTACAACAACGAGGCCACTTGCCACGAAGAGGTGCCCGAGGAATGGCCGGTGCGCCTGCGTCAGGTGCAGCGCTGGGCACGCGGCCACCACCAGGTGATGCTGCGCCACAGCCTGGCATTGATGCGCAGCCCCACGGTCACCTGGCAAGAGCGTCTCGATGGTTTGCTGCTGCTGGGCATCTTCCTGAATGCACCACTCATGCTGCTGGGCTGGGGCCTGGTGCTCGGCCTCTATTACCTGCACGGCTTCGACGCCGTTGGCCAATGGATCCCTGCATTCGCGCTGGTGCTGCAGGCGTGTCTGGGTACCTTTGCCGTGTTCATGCACACCACGTTCGCAGTGCTGCTGGACGGTCATCGCGAACGGCTGCGGCTGCTGCCGCTGCAAGGAGCCAGTTTCCTGGCCAGTCTGCCGGTCATGACCCGTGCCTTGCTCGGTGCGCTGCTCGACCAGATCACACGGCGCGAAATCGTCTGGGCCAAAACACGCCGCTATGCCACGAAGGTGAACCCATGAACGATCTGCTGCTCTGGAGCCTGCTCTTGCTCACCGTGACCACCGTCTTGCTGGTCCTGCCCTTCTACCCGGCCTGGTCCGAGTGGCGCCGGCCACGTGACCGCCAGGCGCAGGCGGTGGACCCACCCGCTGCCCTGGACACGGGTCCCCGCGCCCTGCAGCTCGCCCCCGGGGCCTGCTTCAACACGGTGCATGCCCGTCATCTGATGCTGGGCAGTGGTGCGATGCCTGCGCCTTCGGCCCAGCCCACGCTACAGCGCTGGCAGCCCCCTGCAGGCGCTCGTCCCTGGGGGCTGCACGGCTGGCACATCGGACACCACCTCGACATCCCGGCCAACCAACTGGTGCCCTGCTCGCTCGTGGTGCGCGGCCGCCTCCGGGCGCTGGGCCCCGGCCGCATCGAAGGCGACATCAAGGCGCGCGACGGCCTGCACCTGGGACCCGGCACCAAACTGCAGGGCAACCTGTTTTGCGAAGGTGACATCTGGCTCGACGCAGGCTGCAGCGTCAGCGGGCTGGTCATGGCCGAAGGCTCGCTGCACCTCGCCCCCGGTGTCGTGATCGGCACACCCCAGCACCCTGTGAGCGTGTGTGCCGATGTGATGGATGTCCACGGTCCGGTCCTGGTGCACGGCAGCGTGCAAGCGCGGATCCGCGGCAGCGTGGCCTGCGCCTGAGCCCCCCTCCGAACCCTCTCCCCAACCTTCAAGGAACCCGCATGACTTCTTACCTTGCCTGTCTGGGCACGCGCCCCGAAATCATCAAGATGGCCCCGCTGTACCGCGTGCTGCGTGCACGTGGCCACCAGGTCCGGGTACTGCACACCGGCCAGCACACGGATGTGGCCGACGCCCTCTACGCCTTTTTCGACATGCCGCCCGATGCCCAGGTCCAGTTGCAAAGGCAAACACCGCGGCTCTCCCACCTCACAGCCGAACTGCTGACACTGGTGGATGAGCAGATGCAGCAACTCGCGCCCGATGTGGTGCTGGTGCAGGGCGACACCTCGACCGCGCTGGCCGGCGCGCTGGCGGCCTATTACCAGGATGTGCCGGTGGCCCATGTGGAAGCGGGCCTGCGCACAGGCGAGCGCGACCCGTTTCCAGAAGAGATGAACCGCTGCCTGATCGGTCGCCTGGCGCAATGGCACTTTCCACCCACACCTCAGGCCACGCAGAACCTGCTGCACGAGGGCATTGACGGCCGCCATGTCCACCAGGTGGGCAACACCGTGATCGATGCCGCGCTCTGGGCCCGCGAGCAGATGCGCCATCAGGCGCAGCACGAGTGCATGCCATCCGATCTGGCGCGTTTCATGCAGCTGCAGGCACAGGGGCCGATGCTGCTGGTCACCGCGCACCGCCGGGAAAACTGGGGCTTGCCCATGCAGCGCATTGCGGCGGCGGTGGGCGGGCTGCTGCAGCTGCACCCCCAGCTGACGGTGGTCTGGCCCCTTCACCCCAACCCGAAGGTCCGCGCCGCTGTGCACACGGGCCTGGCCTGCTTGCCCGCGTTGGCACGCGCCCGACTGTGCCTGACCGAGGCGCTGCAATACCCGGCACTGATTGGGGTGCTCGAACGCTGCTGCTTCACGCTGACCGACTCGGGCGGCATCCAGGAAGAAGCCTCGGCACTGCAAAAACCAGTGCTGATCCTGCGCGAAAGCACCGAACGCCAGGAACTGGTGCAGGCCGGCGGTGCCCAGCTGGTGGGCACCCAGGTGCACCAGATCATCGAACAAGCCAGTGAACTGCTGCACGACCCGGTGCTGCTGGCCTCAATGCAGTTGCAGACCTCCCCCTTCGGCGACGGACTGGCGGCGCAGCGCATCGCCGATGTGCTGTGCCGCGAAGTCCAATCCACCCTCCACGTCGAAAGGCTGGCCGCATGATCCCGAACCCCTCCATGACCGTTGCTGTGCTGGCCCTGGCCTTGCTGGGCGGCCTGCCCCGCCCCGTGCGCGCACAGAGCGATGCCCCTGCAGATCAGGGTCTGCGACAGCTCCAGGTGGCGGTCGGCCACTACAACCTCAGCCAGGGCTACGCCTCGTGGCAGGAAGCCTCCGTGCGCGGCCTGTACCGTCAAGGCAAGCACCTGTGGGGCCTGGAGATGATGCATGCCGACCGCTTCAACGAACGCGGCACCTTCGTGGGTCTGCAGGACCGGGTCCATGTGGCGCCCCGCTGGGACATCTCTCTGGCTTACGGCGTCGGCGACGGCGCCCCCTGGCTGCCACGAGACCGTGTCGACGGCTTTGTCCACCACACCTGGGGAGAACAGCTGAACTGGGTGACCAATGTGGGCCTGGGTTACTACAAGGCGCCAGACCAGCACCGCGACCGCTGGGGCAGCATCGGCCTGACCGCCTGGCTGGAGCCCTATCTCAAAGGCCCCTGGATCGCCCAGGGCGAAGTGCGCTGGAGTCAGAGCGATCCGGGATCGGTCGACACCCGGCAGTACTTTCTCGCACTGACCTGGGGACGCCATGGACAGACCCAGATCACCGGCCGGCATGGCTGGGGGCGTGAAGGCTGGCAGTCCCTGGGCGATGCGCGCAGCATCGTGGACTTTGCCAGCCGGCAGGACACACTCATCGTGCAGCACTGGATGGCACGTGACTGGGGCATCAAGGTGGTGGCGGACCACTACCGCAACGACCAGTACCGCCGCCAGGGCCTGAACCTGGCCTGGTTCAAGGAGTGGCCATGATGCTCACGCCTGCCCACACCACCAGCCGTCTCGCCCCCTGGCACTGGCGCGATGGTTTCTGGGGCCTGCTGATCGGTGCGGCATGCAGTCTGAGCCTGTTTGTGCTGCAACCCTTGCTGCTGCAGGCCTGGCACGCCGTGGTGAGCCTGTGGAGCCAGCCCCTGGGGCTGGCACTGACGCCCTTGCCGCAGGACGCCCCGCCGCCATCCCAGACCCTGATGCTGAGCACCAGCACTGTGGTCGCCTTGCTGTATGTCCTGGCCGGTTACTGGCATGAACGCTACAGGCCGCTGCGCGTCGTGGTGCGGGCCCTGTGCCTGGTGCAGGGCAGCGCCTGCCTGTTCTTTGCCTGGGTGCCCGCGCGCTTTCCGTACGCCGTGCACCAGCACTTGTCGGGGCTGCTGCAGATGGGCGCGGATTTCCTGATGACCGTGCCCCTGATGCTCGCACTCGGCTGGGGCGTGCTGCATCTGCCCTGGCGCCTGAAGCTGCTCGGCCCCTTGCTGGTGGTGGCGTATTTCATGGTCTGGCTGCCGCACCAGGTGCTGTTGCACGCCTGGGTGCTGCACCACGGATCGGTGCTCTTCATGCCGGTGCTGCTGCTGTGCCTGGGTCCCTTGCTCAAC
>CAXRGK010000188.1:0-7487 GCA_964230145.1 Burkholderiaceae bacterium
TTACCCCCATTTCTGACAGAATCATTATGAAAACCGCTCAAGAACTCCGCGTCGGCAACGTGATCATGCACGGCAAGGACCCCATGGTCATCCTGCGCACCGAATACCAGCGTGGCGGCCGTGGCTCGTCCACCGTGCGCATGAAACTCAAAAGCCTGATCGCCAACTTCGGCACCGAAGTCGTGTTCAAGGCCGACGACAAGATGGACCAGATCATTCTGGACAAGAAGGAATGCACCTATTCCTACTTCGCCGACCCGATGTACGTCTGCATGGACACCGAGTACAACCAGTACGAAGTCGAAGCCGAGAACATGGGTGACGCCCTGAACTACCTCGAAGACGGCATGGAAGTCGAAGTGGTGTTCTACGAAGGCAAGGCCATCTCGGTGGAACTGCCCACCAGCGTCGTGCGCGAAATCACCTGGACCGAACCCGCCGTCAAGGGCGACACGTCCGGCAAGGTGCTCAAGCCCGCCAAGATCGCCACCGGCTTCGAAGTGCCCGTGCCCCTGTTCGTGAACCAGGGCGACAAGATCGAAATCGACACCCGCACCGGCGAATACCGCAAGCGCGTCTGATCCTCTTGGACCCTGCTTTCCAAAGGTCCTTTCGAGGGCCTTTTTTCATGGCGATTCTTGACGCAGGCCACCCCTGCGGCCGAAGTTTTTCGCGCTCAGGGACGCGCTCCTGCAACGGGCATGCCGCACAATCCGGGCATGCCTAAAACCCACGACATCAAGGACACCGCGCTGCCCAGCGCATGGAGCGAGCTGCTGGCCCATCAGGACGCAGCCGCGGTCATGAAACCGCAGGCCTACCGTCTGGCATTTGCCGATCCGGAGTTTCTGCTGCGTCGCGAGACACGCGGCATCCGCATGCAACTGGAGCTGCAAAAGCCAGACCTGGCCCAGATCGAGGCCGGCATCGAAAACACGGTGGTGGTGTTCGGCAGTGCCCGGTTTGTCAGCCAAGAAACCGCGCAGGCCCGATTGGCGCAGGCCAAAGCCTCAGGCCAGGCGAATGCGATTGAACAAGCCGAACGCGCTTTGCGCAACGCGGCCTGGTACGAGCAGGCGCGCGAGTTCGCCCGCATCGTTTCACAACAATGCACCTGCCTGCCCGAACATGAAAAGCTGCACATCTGCACCGGCGGTGGTCCGGGCATCATGGAAGCGGCCAATCGCGGCGCGCATGACCTTGGGGTGCCGTCTGTGGCGCTCAACATCGTGCTGCCCCACGAACAATCGGCCAACCCGTACGTGACGCCCGAACTGAGCTTCAAGTTCCACTATTTCGCCCTGCGCAAGATGCACTTCATGATGCGCGCCAAGGCGCTGGTCGCATTTCCGGGAGGCTTTGGCACACTCGATGAACTCTTCGAGGTCATGACGCTGGTGCAGACCCGAAAAGCCCATACGGTGCCGATCCTGCTGTATGGCAGTGACTACTGGAAGCGCCTGTTGAACCTTCAGGTCCTGGTGGATGAAGGCACCATTTCCGCCGAGGACCTCGAACTGTTTACCTATGTGGACTCGCCACAGCAAGCGTGGCAGCACATCTGCGATTTCTACAATCTGCAGGTCAGCCGCTGATTCAGTGGCGTCCGGCGCGTCCGGGTGGACGCAGGTGCCAAGCCATGCGACTGCCCAGGCCAACGCTGGCGCCTACGACCCAGAATACCGGCGATACCCCGGCCACAGCACCCACTGCGCCAAACAGGCTGGGCATCAGCACACTGGACGCATTGATGCTCATCAGGCGCAGGCCCAGCGCTTCGCCCTGACGGTGCTCGGGCGTGATCTGGTGCAGCGTGCTCATGATCATCGGCTGCACCGAACCCAACACCAGCCCCAGCAGCACCGAGCACGCCCCCATGGCCCAGGGACTGGGCATGAAGGGATACAGACCAAACAAGACCCCCGTGGACAGCATGGCCACTGTCACGATCTGGTATTCGTGCCAGTGCCGACCGATCCATGGCAGACACATCCGGATCACGGCCGCCGCCACAGCAAAAGCCCCCAGGATCGTGCCGATGACCGAGGCACTGAAATCGCGCTCGTGCCCGAGAATCGGCACCACGAAGGTGTGCACATCCCAACACGAGGACATGAGCCAGTTGACCATCAGCAGTCGGCGCATCATGGGTTCGCGCAGCAACTGCAGTGCACCATGCGGCCCTTTGACCGATTCTGTCTGCTGACGAGAAGGTTCATGCACCCGACGCAGGATAAGCCAGGTCGCCAGCGGCAGCAGAGCCATCAGGGCAAAAGCGGCGCGAAAGCCCCAGACATCGGACGGCTGCGACCCTGCATGGTCGATCAGCAGCCCGGCCAGCACCGGCCCCAGGAAATTGGAAACCGCCGGGCCGATCGACAGCCAGCTGAAAGCGGTTTTAAGTTCGGCTGGGTCAGAGGCCAATCGGCCCACGTGTCGCTGCAGGGCGATCACGGCAACGCCGGTGGCACCGCCTGTAGCAAGCGCGCTCACACAGAGCATGGGAAACACAGGCCACAGTGCCGACAACAGCGCACCCAGCGCAGCCGCAGCCACAGCCCCAAACACGGGTTTGCGCAGGCCGACCCGGTCGGTGTAGCGCCCTGCAGGCACGGCAATGAACACCTGCGTGAGTGCAAACAGCGACAGCAGGGCACCAACAGCCACTGCGCTGTAACCCTGCTTGAGGGCCAGCAGTGGCGTGGCCATGCGCATGCCCGCCATGCAGGCGTGCAGAAAGATCTGCCCCGCGATCAGGCGGGAAAGTTCACGCCTCATTCCGTGCCTTCGGAGGCCCCTGGCAACAAGGCCTGACTCTGCTCCTCGGGCAACGCATCCACCTGGCGCAAGGCCCGGTTCATGACGTTGGTGCGGGTCTGGGCCTGATCGAGCGTGTTGAGCACGGTCTGGGTCTGGTTGCGCACCTTGGCCAGCACGTCACCGAACTTGCCGAACTCGGTCTTGACGGCACCCAGCACCTGCCAGACCTCGCTCGAGCGCTTTTCCAGCGCCAGCGTGCGAAAGCCCATCTGCAATGAATTGAGCATGGCCATCAGCGTGGTCGGGCCAGCCAGCGTGACGCGGTGGTCCCGCTGCAGCTGCTCCATCAGGCCTGGGCGGCGCAACACCTCGGCGTACAGGCCTTCGGTGGGCAGGAACATGACCGCAAAGTCGGTGGTGTAAGGCGGCTCCAGGTATTTCTCGGCAATGGATTTGGCTTCAAGTTTGACGCGGGCTTCGAGCGCACGGGCAGCCAGTTCGGCCGCTGCAGCATCCGCCCTGCCCTGCGCGTCCAGCAGACGCTCGTAGTCCTCGTTGGGGAACTTGGCGTCGATCGGCAACCACACGGGCTGGCCGTCGTCGCTGCGCCCGGGCAAGCGGATCGCAAAGTCCACCCGATTCTTGTCGTTCGGGCGAGTGGCCACCTGGGCGGCGTATTGCTCAGGGGCGAGCACCTGCTCCAGCAGGGCGCCGAGTTGCGCCTCGCCGAACATGCCGCGGGTTTTGACGTTGGTGAGCAGGTGCTTGAGGTCGCCCACGCCCTGCGCCAGCGAGTGCATTTCGCCCAATCCTTTGTGCACCTGCTCCAGGCGCTCGGCGACCTGCTTGAAGCTCTCGCCCAGGCGCGCCTGCAGTGTGGCCTGCAGTTTCTCATCCACCGTCTGACGCATCTCGTCAAGCTTGGCGGTGTTGCTTTGCTGCAGCTGGGCCAGCTGGGTTTCCATGGTGCCGCGCATCTCGGCCAGGCGTCGGGCATTGGCCTCCGACAGCCCCTGCACCTGCAGCGCCAGGCTGTCGGTCAGGCTTTTCTGCAGCAATGTGAGCTGCTGGGCGAGCGCGTCGATTTGCTGGTTCTGGGTGCGGGTCGCCTCGGCGCTTTGCTGCAGCAGGCTCTGCTGGAACAGCGTGAGCGTCTGCATGCTTTCCTGCCGGGCCTGCACGGCGGATTGGGAGACTTCGTTGCGCAGTTCGCGCTCGAGCCGTTCGTTTTGAGTCTGCAGCGCCGCCAGTTGCTGCTGCAAGGCATCGAATTCGGGTGAGTGGTCGCGCCCCTGCCCCCGGCGCAGCAGCAGGATCAGCCCCACGATGACCAGCAGCCACAGGAGCAGCGAAAAGCCCATCATGGGCTCGATCACGCACACACCTCGGGGTTGATGGGCGTTCTCGTCTGGCCGCGCAACAGGTAATCCATCAGGTTGTCGGCTGCCAGCTGGGCCATGGCCATGCGGGTCTTGACGGTGGCGCTGGCGATGTGCGGCGTGAGCACCACATTGGGGACCGTGAGCAGCTCCGGATGCACCTGGGGCTCGCCCTCGAAAACATCCAGGCCAGCCGCCGCGATGCGGCGATCCTTGAGGGCCTTGGCCAGTGCAGCGTCATCGACGATGCCCCCGCGGGCGATGTTGATCAGGGTGGCGGTCGGCTTCATCTGTGCCAACTCATTTGCACCGATGGTGTGGTGAGACGCTGCGGAATAAGGCACCACCAGCACCACATGGTCGGCCTCGCGCAGCAGCGTGGTCTTGTCCACGTAACGGGATTTGCACTCAAGCTCCAGCTCAGGACTCAGGCGCGAGCGGTTGTGATAGAGCACCTGCATGCCGAAGCCGTGGGCGGCGCGGCGGGCGATGCCCTGCCCGATGCGGCCCATGCCGATGATGCCCACGGTACTGCCATGCACCTCCGCGCCGGCAAACATGTCGTAGCTCCACTTGGTCCACTTTCCGGCACGCAAGAAGTGCTCGCTCTCGGTCACGCGCCGGGCCGTGGCCATGAGCAAGGCAAAACCGAAGTCGGCGGTGGTTTCAGTCAGCACATCGGGGGTGTTGGTGCCCAGCACGCCGGCTTTCGTCATGGCGTCCACATCGAAATTGTTGTAGCCGACCGCCATGTTGGCCACGATCTTCAGGCCCGGGCAGGCGTGCAGCAGCGGGCCGTCAATGCGTTCGCTGCCGGTGGTCAGTGCGCCCACCTTGCCCTTCATGCGGGCATGCAGTTCGGCGGGGCTCATCACCACATCGTCCTGGTTGTGGTCGACGTCAAACACTTGCTGGAGCTGGTTCAGCACTTCGGGGAAGATGGCGCGCGCCACCAGGATGGAAGGTTTGGACATCAAAGAAACCAGATGAAGGTCATGAGAATGAAAAGAGGTACCAACACCCCGCCAGACCAGAGCATGTAGCCAAAGAAGCTGGGCATCTTCACCCCGCGGTCCTCGGCAATCGCCTTGACCATGAGGTTGGGCGCATTGCCGATGTAGCTGTTGGCGCCCATGAAGACGGCACCGGCCGAAATGGCGGCCAGGGTGGGGGCCAGAGTGGTCATCAACACCTGCGGGTCTCCACCGGCGGTGTTAAAGAACACCAGGTAAGTCGGCGCATTGTCCAGGAAGGAGCTGAGGGCACCCGTGATCCAGAAATACATGGCCACATCGGGGCTGCCATCGGGACGCGTCACCGCAGACACGATGGCCCCAAAGGGCCCGTTGACGCCTGCCTTGAGCATGGCGATGACGGGGATGATGGTCAGGAAAATGCCTGCAAACAGCTTCGCCACCTCCTGCATGGGGCCCCAGCCGAACTGGTTGTCTTCATGCACCCGGGCTGGTGTCAGTCGCAGGGACAGCAAGGTGATGATCACCAGGCCGGCGTCACGCACCAGGCCCGGCAGACCCACTTCGGTACCAGCGACATCGAAGCTCACGGGCGACTTCCACAGACCACTCATGAGCACCAGGGCCACCACGCCGCCCAGCAGCACAAAGTTGTGCGCACCATCGAAGCCGATCGAGCGCGAGTCAGGGGTGGGATCCTGAGGCAGCATTTCTTCGCGCTTGTGGTAGT
Organism: Burkholderiaceae bacterium; assembly: GCA_964230145.1. Lineage (GTDB taxonomy): Bacteria > Pseudomonadota > Gammaproteobacteria > Burkholderiales > Burkholderiaceae_C > Limnohabitans_A. The sequence goes on from CAXRGK010000188.1 coordinate 5,844, forward strand.
AATACCAATCGAGCATGTAAAAAATGCCCAGCAGCGAACCGACCAGGAACAGCGTCTCCGGGAAGATGTGACTGGCCGTCCAGAAAAAGTCCACGCCCTTGAGGAAACCCAGGAACAGAGGAGGATCGCCCAGCGGCGTGAGGGAGCCACCCGCGTTGGAGACGATGAAGATGAAAAACACCACCACATGGGCCACATGGCGTCGGTTGTCGTTGGCCCGGATCAGCGGTCGGATCAACAGCATCGAAGCCCCGGTGGTGCCCATGAAGCTGGCGAGCACCGCGCCAATCCCAAGGATGGCCGTATTCAGTCCCGGACTGCCATGCAGATTGCCCCGGATGTAGATGCCCCCGGAGACGGTGAAAAGCGCTGTCAGCAAGATGATGAAGGGGATGTACTCAGCCAACAGGGCATGCACGAAATTCACTAGGGCGACGCCCGGGCCGAAAGTCAGTGCAAAAGGCAGGAGAAAAGCCAGTGCCCAGCCCGCGGCCACCTTGCCGAAATGGTGGTGCCAGAAAAATGGAACCACCAGAGGCATGACCGCAATCGACAGCAGGATGCCGGCAAACGGCACGCCCCACCACACCGAAAGCTGGCTGCCATCGAGCTCGGCCGCCTGCGCCAGGCTGCCGAGCAAGAGCGCGCCCATCACCAAAGCCGCTCTGGCGGCAAGTCTCCATGGCTTCATTGTGCAATCCTTGTTTTTCATCCGTGGTTTTCAATCTCGAACACCTGCTTGAGATAAGCCAGGTATTTTTCATCGTCACACATGCCCTTGCCGGGCGTGTCGGACAATTTGGCGACAGGCTGGCCATTGCAGCGGGTCATCTTGATGACGATCTGCAGCGGCTCATAGCCCAGGTCATTGGTCAGGTTGGTGCCCACGCCAAAGGCCAGCTGGCAACGGCCGCGGAATTGCTGGTAGAGCTCGATGGTGCGCGGAATCGTCAGGCTGTCGCTGAAAATCAGCGTCTTGGTTCTGGGATCCACCCGGTTGCGCTGGTAGTGATCGATCATGCGCTCACCCCACAGGAAGGGGTCGCCGCTGTCGTGCCGGGCCCCGTCAAAGAGTTTGCAGAAGAACATGTCGAAGTCGCGCAAGAAGGCGTTGAGGCCGTACACATCGCTCAGCGCAATACCCAGATCGCCCCGGTATTCGCGCGCCCACGATTCAAACGCAAACACCTGGCTGTCGCGCAGGCGTGGACCCAGCGCCTGGCAGGCCTGCAGGTATTCATGGGCCATGGTGCCCAGCGGGGTCAGGCCCAGCAGCTGAGCAAAGTAGACGTTGCTGGTACCGGCAAACTGGCCTTTGGGACCGGTGCCCAATCGGGCCGACAGCACGCGCAGCACCTCCTCGTGCCAGGCGCGCGAGAAGCGCCGGCGCGTGCCGTAGTCGGCGATCTTGAGCGCCTGCAGACCGTCTGACTGCAGTTGCGCGATCTTGACGTCCAGCCGGCGGCGGCCTTCCATCAGGTCGGGCACGCGCTGGGTGTTGCGGAAGTACACCTCGTTGACGATTGCCAGCACCGGGATCTCGAACAGGATGGTGTGCAACCACGGACCCAGATCGGAAGAGCGTCGTGTAGGGAAAGAGTGTAGACGAGCGTGTAGATCTCGGTGGTCGCCGTATCATTAAAA